>JAFZPK010000128.1 GCA_017552515.1 Deltaproteobacteria bacterium
CCGACCGGAACACTGACGAGCTTCTGCTTCGTTTCTGGCATTTCCCGGTGGTAACGCTGGGGCCGGGGCGGAGGCTGGGCCTGTGGCTTCAGGGCTGCTCCATTCACTGCCCGGGCTGCATCGCGCCGGAAAACCAGCCCTTCGACCGGAGTTTCGCCGTCTCGGTAGACACGCTGATGGAGGAGCTGGCGCCGGCACTGGCGGAGCGCCCGGGGGTGACGATATCCGGCGGCGAACCACTGGACCAGAAGGAGGCGCTGCTCGATCTGCTCGGGCGCTTCAATGCTTTGGGAATTCGGGACATCCTGCTCTATTCGGGCTATCTGAAGGAGAAAATCCTTGCTGCCTGCCCCGAATTGCCGGAACGTATCGCCGCGCTGATCGACGGGCCCTATGTCGAAGGTGCGGCAACATCTGCGCCGTGGAAGGGCTCGGAAAACCAGAAACTGACGATTTTCCGGGAGGAGTACCGCGAACGCTACGAAGTGTGGAGCGAAGACCGGGAGCGCCGGATGCAGCTTGTCCGCAAGGGAACGGAGCGCTATCTCATTGGCATTCCCCGTCAGGAGGATCCCTGGCGGGAAAACATAGGGAAGGGAGTATAGAAATGGCGCAGGTCAAGGTATGCCCGTCATGCGGGCGGAAAAACCCGTTGACGGCGACAATGTGCGAGCTGTGCATGGTGGATATCTCTGCCGTCAATCCAACCGATCCGGATGCTCCGGCGCCGAAGCCCGCTGATGCGCCGGAACCCGAGGCCGAACCGGCCAGCGATCCGTCCGTCACTGTGGTTGAACGAAAGAGGAAACTTCTGTACTTCGAGACGCCCGATGGAAAAGTCAGCTTCTCCGTTGGCAGCGGAGCGGTTCTCGGGCGGGAAGCGGAAGGCAAAGACTGTTTTTGCTCCTATCAGACCGTTTCGCGCCGTCATGCGTGTCTCATGTACAGTGATGATGCCTGGACGATCGAGGATCTGGGTTCTACCAACGGCACCTGGGTCAACGAGCATCCGTTGGGACGGGGAGAGAAGTGTAAAATCAAAGAGGGAGATACTGTGGCCCTGTCGCGTTCCTGCATGTTGAAGGTCAAGGAATAGGAAACCGGAGAAGAGAAGGAGGTTTTCATGAGGATTGTCATGTACAGCAACCGGGGACCGGTGCGGGATCACAACGAAGATGCGCTCTTTGCCGGAGGGAATATTGTGGCCGGATGCAGCATGACCGCTCCGCTTGAGGTGGAGGCCGAAACCGCGCGCGGCTGCTTTGCGGTCATTGACGGCATGGGCGGCTACGAAGGCGGGGAACTGGCCGCCCGGCTTGTTGCGGCGTCGTTTCTTGAGGCGGCGGATGCCTGGCGGATTTCCGCGAAGGCAGGAGAGGAACGGATCGAGGCTATTCTGCAGGACACCGTGCGGCGCATTACCGACGCCGTTGCCGGAAACGCCGGACTGTCCTCCATGGGAGCGGCACTGGCCGGTCTGGTTTTCTGCGGAGATGGGGACGGGGAGGAGATGCTGATCTTCAATTGCGGGGATTGCCGGGTGTACCGCTGTCAGACCGGGTATCTCGAAAAACTTTCCCACGACCATTCGGTTGTCCAGGATCTCTACGATCAGGGCGAGCTTGATGAGGAGGGCATGCGCACCCATCCGCGCAAGAATATCATCACCGCCTGCGTTTCGGCAAATCCCGCCGATTTGAAAGTTTCCTTTCGCGAGCTTTCCCGGGGGCAGGAGAAACAGCGCTTTTTTCTCTGTTCCGACGGCGTGTGGGAGGCGCTTTCCATTGACGATCTCGAAGCCTGTGTGGCGAGCCATTCCGCCTCTGAAGCCGCGGATATGCTGGCCCAAAAGCTGATCGCTCTTGGAGAAGATTGCCGGGACAATGTGTCGTTTCTGATTGTGGAGACGTAAAACGCCAGGTGCTTTGGCATGTCAGTTCTTAAATTGCAAAAGGCGGCTTCTCCATCCGGAGAAACCGCCTTTTGCCTTTTGGGTAATGCATTTGGTGGAATTAGGGCTTCACTCCCTTGATCAGGCTGCCAATAGCGGCCGGGATATCCGCCGGAAGTACCACGAGCTTGGCGTTTTCGGAATCGGAAAGCTGACGCATGGCGTCAATGTACTTGTCGCCGATGAGAAACATCACCGGCAGTTCATTGGTACCGATGGCCGTCGCCACCTTCTCGATGGCTTGCTGGCTGGCCTGCGCCATGACCACCTTGGCTTCGGCGTCACGCTTTGAGGCTTCCAGCCGTCCGTCCGCCTCAAGAATGGCCGCAGCCTTTTCACCTTCCGCACGGGTTACGGTTGCGCGCCGTGCCCGTTCCGCCGCCGCCTGTTCCTCCATTGCCTGCTGCATGGTAGGTGAGGGGTTGATGTCCTGGATCTCCACGGTTTTCAGCGTAATGCCCCAGTCGGCAATGTCATCGGAGATGGCTTCCTTCAGCCGTGCCTTGATGCGGTCACGGGAGGAGAGCGCGTCATCCAGATCCATTTCGCCGACGATGGAACGCAGCGAGGTCTGCACCAGATTCTGGATGGCGGTAATATAGCTTTCCACGCCGTAGACCGCTTTTTCCGGCGAGACGATGTTGATGTAGGCCACCGCGTTGATCACGATGACGGCATTGTCCCGGGTAATGACATCCTGGGAGGGAATGTCCATTACGATATCCTTGGTGGTAACCTTGTAGGCCACCGTATCCACGTAGGGGATGATGAGGTTCAGCCCCGGCCCCAGTGTCGAATGGTATTTGCCCAGCCGCTGCACCACATACTTGAAGCCCTGCGGCACGATTCGCACGCCCATTGCCAGTGTCACGAACACCAGAACCAACAGCGCTGCCGATACAGCCAAACCGTCCATTTCTTGTTCCTTTCCGTTATTGATTATTAGGTTGAACAATTTTTGGGGGTTAGTTGCCCACTTTTTCCACTATCAGATCGTTTCCGGAAATATCGCGTACCTTCAACCGATCGCCTACCGCCACCGGCTGATCGCAGATAAACGACCATTCGTCGGAGCCCAGCACTGGAAGCGCAAAGCGCATAATGCCCCGGCGGTTTTCTTCCGGCGCGCGAATCGCCATGCCGTATTCGCCGATGATCGCCTCGCGTGACAGTCCCGCTTTGGTACGATCGACCATGCGCGGTTTGATGACAACAAACCACCAGATGGCAAACAGGCTGGAAGCTACCATCCAGAGAACGAGCTGCCAGGCCAGCGAAAGAGCCGGGAAGATCCAGAGAAGCAGTGCCACGATAAATCCGCCCAGCCCGAACCAAAAGATGGTAAAACCGGGGATGAAGATCTCGCTGACCGTGAGCGCTACTCCCACTATCAGCCAATGCCAGTATTCCATTGCAGCCCGCTCCTTTCCCTGTTGTATAAACCCTGGAATTTTCTCAAAGGGTTATAAAAGATGTTCATTTTATTTTGTGGGTTGCACTTTTTCTCCCACAGCGGGCAAGGTGGACAACAGGTTGCTCGCCAACTGTGACGCCGCATCGTCGGCGATGAACTTTTTGTTCAAGAGATCCGTGCGGTTGGAGCCTTCGCTGCTGTCGCTCCACAGTTTGCGCAAGGGCTGGCGCTGTGTCAGCAGGGCGTCGGCGTAAATGGTGGCTGCCGGCATCATTGGATCCGGTTGGCGGGATTCTCCCAGCTCAATGCCCATATGGGAGTTGACGTGTATCAGCAGAAAGGCGTCCGCCTCAACATTTTGAGCGTCATCCGGCAGTTGAAGGGTTTGGGGGGGGAAGGGCGCGATGCCGCCGTAATGTTTCCCCATGAACAGTACCTGATATCCCTTGTTCTGCAGTTCTTTTCGGACGTGCTGGCGGATTGCGCGGCCGAGATCGAAGTTGGGC
>JAFZPK010000129.1 GCA_017552515.1 Deltaproteobacteria bacterium
ATTAAAGGTGTTACATCACTGGATCACGTTCTTGAAATAAAATCGGCAAATTCTCGACGCTTCAAAGCATTCAGGGAAAGTGGTGTACGGGCCATATCACGTGAGTATTACTGCCAAGTGCAGTGTTACATGGGCTATTCAGGATTGGAGCGGGCCTTGTGTCGCCCCCTGCGCGGGGGCGTGAATTGAAACTCCGACGATCCGGCGGGTAGAATTCCAGCGAGACGTCGCCCCCTGCGCGGGGGCGTGAATTGAAACCTCCCTGCATTCCTGATTCTGGGGATGGCATTCAAGTCGCCCCCTGCGCGGGGGCGTAGATTGGGACCTACGGCGGCACCTTAATTTTCCCACTGGGAACTGCCGGATGTTTTACAAAATTTCAAACGGACAACCGTCGCAATGATTGCGCCGACAAGGCACATGAACATGTCCGATTGGGTGTCCCAAATGTAGCCCTGCGTGCCCAGAAACGCTTCCGTGCCGTCGGAGCTGCACAATGCAGCCAGCCATTCAATGATTTCGTAAAGCGCGGAAACTGCCTCGGCCACACATATCGAGAGGAAGGCCGTCCAGCCCTTCGTCTTGAGGGGAGTCATGCGGTGTAAAACTTCAATGCTCAGGAGCGCAGGCGTAACGCCCTGCATAAAGTGCCCGATTTTATCGTAGTTGTTGCGGGTAAAACCGAACCAGTCCTCCATCCAGAATCCCAGCGGGACCTTCGCATAGGAATAATGCGCCCCCACCAAAAGGACTCCCATGTGGATAGCCATCACAACATAGAGGTACGTGGGCATCCGGAACTTGTTGTAGGTCAGCACAAGGGCCACGAGCCCAACAAGTGCCGGCGCTGCCTCAAGAATCCAGGTCAGGTAGGTATCAACCACCCCGATAACAGACCAGGCAATCGTCAGGAGGACAAGAGCAAGCAAAATCAAATGGGTTTTGGGGATGTTTTTCATGGATATCCATTCGAATCGTCAACCGCATCTGCTTTACATAGCGGACATACGCACCAGTAATCGTATGCGCATCATCGTTATACACGGAAAGATTTTTACGATACGCCCGAAATTAAAAGTTTAGGAAAATCACCGGTTAAAACGGCGCGGGCAGGTGGCCAATAGGCAGACAGTTATGTTTCCGTCCTGTACTGCCGCGCGGCTTCCTGTAAAAAAGCGGAGCGTGTCATGCCAAGGGCCTGGGCGCGCCTGTCTATGTACGCCCGCATATATTTGGGCATGGTCACGTTGACGGGAACAGACTTTTTGTCGGCGAAGTCAAAGTTTACATCGACAAGCATGAGCATGCCGCCTTTCGCATCCTCGCTTGCGGCAATCTGTTCATAGGTCGAGGGCGTCGCGGGAATGAAATCGTCGCCATAAGCCCAGCACTCAAGAGCTTCCTGCACCTTTGCGGGGATATCCTCAAAAGTGTCCGCGGCGGAGAAGCATCCGGGATAATCGGGGATTGTGATCCCATAACTGGAACCGGGTTCTTTGTGAACGATGACAATGTATTTCACGGCATCCTCTCAGAAAATTTTGAATCCAGCCTGTTTTTCAATGCTGCTCTTCGTCCCCGCAGGGAAATCCTTTTGCGGGCAAGGGACAACGCAGATACGCTTCCCGTCCGGCCCCAGCCATTTTTGATGGGAGCCGACCTGATGGATGAACGTCCATCCATGGGCTTTCAGAGCCTTTATGACCTTGTCGCTGTCGTTCATAACAATAATTATGCGCATTATACGCATAACGTCAAGAGCAACGTTCCTCAAACTTGCCGGGACGCCGCCCTTCCGGTAACATACGGGGAAAAGGGCCTTTGCAGCCACAGGTCCGGAGAAAGCGGCGGCGCATTCCGGGCCCGCAGGCGCAAACCAAAACAGGAAAAGGAGACACTGCCATGAAACCGGGAAAAGAAAGCGATACTTCGAAGCTCTGGAAAACAATCGGGGACGCCTACACCTTCGCTTTCCCGCTGATCCTGATGGACGCCACCAAAACGGCCGGCACCAATACAGTGGAGGCGACGCCTTGCAAGGCGCCCGCCAACCAGTTCCTCCACGCCCGGCAGCTGGCGACAGCCTCCTTCCGCCAGGTGGTCACGCCGAACGTGGACACCATCTACTCCCAGCTCTTCACGGACCTGTCCGCTGACGCCCTGGTGATCGAAAAACCGGCGGCAGACCGTTTCCTGATGCTGCAGGTCATGGACGCCTGGTCAAATTCCGTGGCAATCCTCGGTACCGGGGGCGACACGAACGGGGCGAGGACCTACCTTCTGACCGGCCCCGGCTTCCGGGGCACAGTCCCGGCCGGCATGACCGAAGTCAAAATGCCGACAAACATGGGCTGGATTCTGGGCAGGACCGTATGCTTCGGAGAAGAGGATCTGCCCAACATCTACGCGATCCAGGAAAAGCTTAGGGCCCGGACGCTTTCGGTCTTTACCGGCGGCGGCAGAATGCCAGCCGGAAGTTATGACAGGGCCAACGACTTCGTCCCGATCCAGAAGGCGCTCTCCCTGGGGCCCGGGGAATATTTCGGAAAATTCAACGAACTGCTCAAGGGCAATCCGGCCTTTCCGGCGGACGCGGAGGCCATGAAGGCCTTTGCTCCCCTTGGCATCGGTCCGGGGCTCCGCTTTGACACCAGCATCCTCGGAGACGGGGCGGAAGCGGCCTGGGCGGCCATGCGCCGGGAACTGCTCGCGCACTATCAAAAGGAAGCCCTGCGCTTCATGGTGAGAAACGGCGCGTTTTACAGCTTTGGAGAGCCGATTTCACGTTTCGGCACGGAATACGGGTACCGCGCCGCCGTAGCGGTTTCAGGTTTTGGAGCAAACCCCGTGGAGCTTGCCGTCTACCCGAAGGCCGCGGCAGACAGCGCTGGGGAGGCGCTGAACGGGGCCAATCGCTACGTGCTGCGCTTCAACAGGGGTGCGCTGCCGCCGGTCAGGGACTGCGGTTTCTGGTCGATTACCGCCTACGGCGACGACGATTTTCTGATCGACAACGAGCTGAACCGTTTCTGCATCAACGACCGGAGTGCCGTGCGGTTCGGCGAGGACGGTTCCCTGAGCATTTACCTCCAAGCCCAAAAGCCGGAGGATCCGGCACTGGCGGGCAACTGGCTGCCGGTCGGAGATGGAGGCTTCCACCTGTTCATGCGCATCTACCTGCCGGAAAAGGCGGTGCTCGACGGTTCCTGGAAGGCACCGGAGATCCGGAAGGCGGACCAATAAAAACCGTTCCGGATCTTGCCCGGCGAAAACGCCCTGCCCTGTCAGCCACGGTCCATGGCCGCTCAGAGGCATGAGTAGAGAATGATGCCCGCGGACATGAGCGCGGCGGCTATGAGGCGGCGCATCCACATCGAGCGGCTGACGGGTGTCTCCACGCCCAGCGAGAAGAGCCTCGCCGCAAGGATGCCGATGACGACCGCGATGACGGAACGCGTCGACTGGACGACATTGCCGAAGACCGGCCCAAGTTCGCCATAGCAGAAATAGATGCACATCATCGCCGAAAACCAGAAGGCCGCGAAGGGAAAGGAATCACGCAATTTTCCACAGACCTCGCGCGCAACCGACGGATTGAAGGCGGAAAGCATGCGCTCGCCCCGCCCATGGGGGGAAGCGGAAAGAAGCCTCCGCCAGTCGGCGATCAGGTAGCCGATGGCGAACACGCCGAAGGTCGCATATCCAAGCGCAAGCGTGAGGACCGAACTGGCGAAAAGGCCTGCGCCATATTTCCGGAATTCCCCGATGATCAGAACCTGCTGGCGATCGCAGAGGCTGGAAACACCGATAAGCAGGGCCAGATAGAACGCGCCGCGCCAGCCCGGCTTCATGCCGCCGGACTGGTTGAGCAGCCACACGGCGGAAATGGTAATGGCAATCGCAAGCCATTTCAGCGCGGACACGCTTTCGCCGTTGATCGGCCAGAACGTCGTCAGCACGGCGAGCACGACGATCTTGAGCCCAAGCCATGTGGCGATCTTGCTCGGCTCGACGGTCCGCTGCGCCGCGAACATGGAAAACTGCGTGATGGTGAAAATGATCAGCCAGAACGCGTTTGCCATGAGCAGATGCGCATCGGCAAGCGCTCCTTCCGGCGCGAAGGCGAGCAATATCGGGACGGCAAAGAGAAACTGCACGGCCTGCGAATAGAAAAGCATGTCCCGTGGAGAACCATGCCGGCGCAGAAACACCGCGCTTGCGATATAGGAACAACTCTGAAGCACCGCCGAAACAAGTCCGGCCAATATTCCCAGCATCTGCATAGTTTGGAAAACCCTCCGTTTTTGCCGCCCGGCCCCATCAGCTTCGATACGCCGGCCGCGGCTCCAATATCTCTTTGGCACCTTGTCCAGTGTGAACCATAAAATGACAGGCATTTCAAGCATCTTCGCCTAAGGCAGGATCCGCGGCCGCCAGCGGAAAAGCCTGCGCCTGCCAAAGCCGCGTGTCCATTCGCAAGACGAGAGAAAAAGAGGCAAAATTTTCTCCACTTCATCAATTTTGTTGTCGTTTCACGATTCATATTATATTTTGGGCAGCGTTTTTGAGCCTCAAATCACCGCGGCATCCCACCCCCATTGCCCGGTGGGGGGAAAACCGCGAGGAAGCGGGACGATACTGCATATGGAAATAATGATATTCGTCACAGTTCTCGGCGGCCTCGGGATTTTCCTTCTCGGGATGAAACACCTTTCCGAGGGCCTGCAGGCTGTGGCGGGAAACAGCCTGAGGCGTTTCATGTCCTACGCCACCACGCGCCGCATCGCCGGGGTGGGGACAGGCATTATTTCCACAATCCTGGTACAGTCCTCCTCGGTGATAACCGTCATGCTGGTCAGTTTCGTGACCTCCGGCTTCATCACGCTCCAGCAGGCCATCAATGTCATCATCGGCGCCAACATCGGAACGACGGGAACTGTATGGATTGTCGCCTTTGCCCCCGACCCGCAGATCGTCGGGCTTGTCAGCCTCGGCCTCGGCGGCATCCTCTACTTCTTCGTCAAGAAAGAGCGGGCGCACAACCTCGGCCTTGCCGTCCTCGGTTTCGGACTCGTCTTCCTCGGCATGTACTTCATGGCGAAGGGCGTGCTTCCCATCAGGAACAACCCCGACATCCAAAGTGCGTTTACAAGCATGAAGGCGGACTCGCTGGGCAGCGTTGCGCTGGTCGCGCTCGTGGTGGCGGCCTTTACGGCCGTTGTGCAGAGTTCGGCCGCTTCCATCGCCATTGTCATGACGCTCGCCTCCCAGCAGCTCATCACCTATGAAATGGCCATAGCGGCCCTGTTCGGCGCAAACGTCGGCACAACCATGACCGCCTGGCTCGCCGCAATCGGCGGATCGGCAGCGGCAAAACGCACGGCGCTTGCGCATACGCTTTCCAACCTGATCGGCTCGCTTCTCTTCCTGCCCTTCGTCCTGCCGGTTTTCGTGCCGATCGGCAAGGCGCTCTTTCCGCACTGGAATGTCATCACGGAAACGGCGAAAGGCCCGATGCTCCTTGGCGTTATGGCGCCGATCGCCGTGACGGACACCATCTTTTCCGTACTGCGGGGACTGCTCTTCTATCCGTTCGTGAAACCGTTCGCCAGGCTGATAGAACGGCTCGTGCCCCAGCGCGAGGACGAGAAACCGCACCTTTCCGCGCTGCATACGGGCATCATCTCGCCGGTGCTCGCCTGCGACCAGGCCTTCATCGAAGTGCAGTTCATGCGGGATTCGAATACCAATCTTCTCAAATGCATCCGCAAGGTGCTTGAAGGAAGGTCGAACGAGAGCCTTGAGCGGCACATCATCCACCGGGAAAACATACTGGACAATGTCCAGCGCGAAGTGACCGAGTTTCTTGGAGAAGTACTGAAGAAACGCCTTCCGCAGGATGTCGCGGATCGCGCGCGCCAGATTCTGCGTATCACGGACGAACTGGAATCCGTCTCGGACGAGGCGGCGCAGGTACTGAAGGTTGTCAAGCGGCTGCGCAACGAGGGGCAGAAGATGTCACAGCAGTCGACCGCCCTTATTCTGCAGCTGCATGAACGGGTTGAAAACTTCGCGGAAACGGTCTCTCCGTGGATACAGACCCCCAGCCCGGAAATAGACGTCGCCGCCGCCCAGGCCGATGCGAAGTCCTTCCACAAATACGTGCGGGAATGCCGCCGCATCCAGCTGGGACGCATCGGGCCGGATGATCCCGGATCCCCCTTAAGGGTTCTCGGCGAACTCGACATCATCAACGCCTACGGGCGTATCCACGCCTACTACCTCAACGTTGCCGAAACGCTGGCCGGCGGCAAGCAGTAACGTCTTCCAGCGTCCGGCACGCACAAGCATCCCACAGCGGCTTCAACCTGCCCCATCACGGGATTGAAAGGCCCTTCCCCTGTCAGGCGCTCCGGGTCTTGTACGCCTCGGGAGAGGCCAGTTCGTTGATCGGGGCGACCTTGATGAATTTGTGGCGGGCATTCGGCCAATCGTCCAGCACACGCCGGGCCTTGGGCGAGCCGGTACGGGCGATGTGTTCCTCAAGAAGGGCCAGCAGCGCCGTTTCGTCCGGATCTCCCGCCTCGATGGGAAAGAGATCGACGGAATCAAGGTTGCTGTTCAAATCGAGCGTATCCTCTTCGTCATAAACATAGGCGGTACCGCCGGTCATGCCCGCAGCGAAGTTGACGCCGACCGGGCCGAGGATCACGGCGACGCCTCCCGTCATGTACTCGCAGCCGTGGTCGCCGATTCCCTCAACGACAAGCGTGGCCCCGGAGTTGCGGATGCCAAAACGTTCTCCCGCCTGCCCGTTAATGTAGATGGCTCCCGAAGTGCCGCCATAGGCGATCACGTTGCCCGCGATGACATTGTCTTCGGGCCTGAAGCCCGGAACTCCGGAAACTTT
Source organism: Deltaproteobacteria bacterium (assembly GCA_017552515.1). Lineage (GTDB taxonomy): Bacteria > Desulfobacterota > Desulfuromonadia > Desulfuromonadales > JAAYDE01 > RGIG7977. The sequence continues at coordinate 6,911 of JAFZPK010000129.1, forward strand.
GGGCGGCACAATCGTGATGATCCCGCCGGAAAGGCCTTTGCCAATATAGTCATTGGCGGAGCCGCAAAGGTTGAAGGTCACTTCGCGGGCGAGAAACGCGCCAAAAGACTGTCCGGCAACACCGGTGAAGTTCACGGTGAGGTGCCCAGAGGGCTGATCGGTGCGGCGATTGGCGGCAAGATGTCCGGACAGCGCCGCGCCGACAGAACGATCGGAGTTGGAGATCTGACGCTGGAGCGTGATGTCCGCACCGGGGTTGAGCCAGGGAACAAGCTCGCGGACGTCATAGTTTTTATGATGAGCCGCGGAAGGCACAAAATGGTCTTCCGGGTCTTTCAGGGTCGCAAGGATCTCTCCGAAATCAAAGCCCGGGTCGATTGAGGTCAGCAGGTCGGTACGGCCACGAGCTTCCGCGAGAGAGCGGAGCCCGATGGCGGCAAGGTGTTCGCGCGTTTCTTCCGCAAGGAAACGGAAGAAGCACTGAAGATGTTCGGGCCGGCCGGCAAACTTGCGGCGAAGCTCCTCCTTCTGCGTGGCGATGCCGACCGGGCAGCAGTTCAGGTTGCAGTTGCGGCACTGGACGCAGCCAAGCGAGACGAGCATGGATGTTCCAAACGCGAATTCATCCGCGCCAAGCATCGCTCCAATCACGATGTCGCGTCCCGTGCGAAGCTGCCCGTCGACCTGAAGCTTGACACGGGCCCGGAGATTGTTTCGGATCAGCGTCTGATGCGATTCGGCAAGTCCCGGCTCCCATGGAATCCCCGCGTGCTTTACGGAGGTGAGCGGCGCGGCGCCCGTGCCGCCATCAAAGCCGGAAATGACGACCACATCGGCGTGGGCCTTGGCGACGCCCGCCGCGATTGTGCCAACACCCGCCTCCGAAACAAGCTTGACCGAAACACGGGCCTCGGGGTTCGCGCACTTCAAATCGTAGATGAGCTGCGCCAAATCCTCGATGGAATAAATGTCATGGTGCGGCGGCGGCGAGATAAGCGTCGTGCCCGGCTTGGCGTGGCGGAGACGGGCGACCAGTTCGTTCACCTTGTGGGCGGGAAGCTGCCCGCCCTCGCCCGGCTTCGCGCCCTGGGCAAGCTTTATCTGCAAATCTTTAGCGGAACGGAGGTACTCGATTGTCACGCCGAAACGTCCGGAGGCCACCTGCTTGATGGCGCTGTTCCTGTCGGTGCCGAAACGGTCGGGGCTCTCGCCGCCCTCGCCGGAGTTGGACATCGTGCCCATAGCATTCAGGGCGAAGGCAATCGTCTCGTGCGCTTCCGGCGAAATCGAGCCAAGCGACATCGCGCCGCCGACGAAAGATTTGACGATGGACTCGACACTTTCAACTTCACTGAGGGGGACCGGCGTTGCCGACCTGAAGTCAAACCGTGAACGAAGGGTGACGCGGCTGTCGTTGTCAATGGAAGCGGTGTAGCGTTTGAAACGGGCGTAGTCATTGTGGCGCACGGCCTCGCGGAAGTCCATGAGGCGCTGGGGCGTCCAGAGATGTTCCCCGCTTCCCCTGCGGTAGCCATATTCGCCGCCTGGGGCAAGCACGGGGGCCCCCGGATCTTTCGGTTTCTCTTCAAGCAAAATTTCCAGATCCTCCAGTTCCAGCCCGCCAGCGGGGGAAGTCACGCCGCCAAAGTAGTTGCGCATGAGCCGGGGCCCGAGTCCGACCGCCTCGAAGATCCGGGCGGAGCGGTAGGAGCGCAGGGTCGAGATACCCATCTTCGACATAATCTTCATCAGGCCCTTGCAAACCGCCGAGACGTAATTCGCGGCAGCCTGCACCGGGTCGTTCCTGCCAATGTCGGAAACCGTTTCAAGGGCAAGATAGGGATTGACAGCCGTCGCTCCGAAGCCGAGCAGCACGGCAAAGTGATGCACTTCACGCACTTCGCCCGATTCCACGACAAGGCCGGTTGACGGGCGCAGCCCCGCCTCGGCCAAAGCCTTGTTCACGGCGGCAACGGCAAGAAGCGAAGGAAGGATCCTGACGGAACGCGACTCCATCATCTCTTCGGGGAGACGATCGGAGAGTATGACTATTTTCACTCCCTCCTTGACGGCGGCAAGAGCGGACTGGGCAAGAGCGTTCAGCGCGGATTTGAGATCGCCGCCGAAAAATATCGGGAAAACCTTCGCGGGGAAGCCGGGAATGTTCTTGATCCGCTTGAGTTCGTCGTCCGTCAGTACAGGGCGGGTCAGCTTGACGAGCCGGGCATGTTCGGGCGTTTCCGACAGGATATTCCCCTGGTTGCCGATGTAGGTCATGATCGACATGACAAGCTCTTCGCGGATGGGGTCAATGGGCGGATTCGTCACCTGCGCGAAAAGCTGGTGGAAGTAGTCGAACAGGCGTTTCGTTTTTTTCGAAAGGCAGGCAAGCGCCGCGTCGTTGCCCATTGCGCCGACAGGTTCGTGCCCGGTTTCCGCCATCGGGCGGAGGACGAGTTCAATATCTTCCAGCGTGTAGCCGAAACGGGCCTGCGCATGGGCAAGATTGTCGGGGATTTTGGACGGCACGATCTCGGTAAAGAGACCCGTAACGGGGATGTGGTTCTCCTTCACCCAGCGGCGGTAGGGGCGGCGGCGGGCGTAGAAGGCCTTGAGTTCGGCGTCTTCCATGAGCCGGTGGTTTTCAAGATCGAGCCAGAGCATTGAGCCTGGCCCGAGCCGTCCGTGCCGGGAAACCTCTTCGGGCGGAATATCAAGGACGCCGGTTTCGGAGGCAAGAACGAAGAGTCCGCGCTTTGTCAGGGTCCAGCGGGCGGGCCTGAGCCCGTTGCGGTCAAGCGCCGCGCCAAGGCCGATTCCGTCGGTGAACGCGACGGCGGCCGGGCCATCCCAGGGCTCCATCAGGGCGGAGTGGTATTCGTAGAACGAACGGACATCGTGCCCCATGTGGTACTTCGCGCCCCATGCCTGGGGAATCAGCATCATCATCGCGTGCGGGGCATCACGTCCGGCGGCGACAAGCAGTTCGAACATGTTGTCGAGCGAGGCGGAGTCGCTCTGTCCCGAATGGACAACGGGCAGCAGCTTCTTCAGTTCGTCGCCGAAAACCGGGGAGGACAGCGAGGCTTCGCGGGCGGAAAGAGCGTTCAGATTCCCCTTGATGGCGTTGATCTCGCCGTTGTGGGCAAGGGCGCGGAAGGGATGGGCGAGTTCCCACGAGGGGAACGTGTTGGTCGAATACCGCTGATGGACGATGGCAAACGGCGAGATGAACCTGGGATCGGAAAGATCCGGGTAGAACTTCTCGATCTGCGTCGCCAGGAGCAGGCCCTTGTAGACAATGGTACGTGAAGAGCACGAACAGATATACGCATTGCCTGCCGATTTTTCCAGCTGGCGGCGGATGATGTACAAACGCCGTTCATCTGTACAGCCGATGAACATCTGCCGTATTCCCGGCATCACGGCGCGGGCGTCGTGGCCAATGGCCAGAGGATCGGTGGGCACGTCGCGCCACGCAAGGACTTCGCAGCCTTCGGCCCTGACAACAGCCTCGAACTTTTCTTCCTCGCCCTCGCCGCCAAAGATCATCGCCACGCCGAAGGACGCGGGCAAATCGGGGACACGCGATCTGAAAAATCCGTGCGGGATCTTCAGAAGAAGCCCCGCGCCATCGCCCGTTTCAGGGTCATTACCGGTTGCGCCGCGATGCATGAGCCGCTTCAGGATTGTCAGCCCCGCCGCCACGATTTCGTGGCTTGCCTCGCCAAAGAGGTTCGCCACCGCTCCGACGCCGCACGCGTCATGTTCATATTCACTTCTGTACAGTCCTTGCTGTCCGTCTTTGTTGTGCTGATCCATGGCCTTGTTCTTTCAGTCGAGGGGGAGGTCCTTGCCGCTGGCGAGGGCGTGGACAACGAGTGATGCGCCGGTCGCGCAATCGCCAACACAGTAGATGTTTCGCGAGGGTTCCGGGAGAAGCGTCATTCGCGGTGTTTGCGAAAGGCCCAGCTGCGCGACGATGGGATTGTCCTTCCCAACGCCCGTGAAACCCATTGCAAGAAACACGAGATCGGCCTCCATGATTTCCTTCGTGCCGGGAACGGCATGGAAGCGTACCGGGCTTCCCTCCGGAGAAAACTCCCACTCCACGGTTTCGACCTCGGCTCCGGAGACCTTTCCGTTCTTGCCGACGAAGCGGAGCGAATTCAGGTTCCAGCGGCGCTCGCATCCTTCCTTGTGGCTGGAACTTGTGCGCAGCATATGCGGCCAAAGCGGCCAGGGCGTGGAGGCATCGCGTTCCCGCGGCGGCTCCGGCATAATCTCAATCTGGGTAACTTTCCTCGCTCCGTGGCGAATGGACGTGCCGACGCAATCCGAGCCGGTGTCTCCGCCGCCAATCACCAGAACGTTTTTGCCCTTCGCGTTGATGGGCGGCTCGGAAATTTCGCCGGTCAGGAACCGGTTTTGCCCCTCAAGAAGCTCAAGGGCAAGATGGACGCCGCCGAGATCGCGTCCGGGAACATCCAGGTCACGCGCCGCGGGAGTTCCGATGGCAACGATGACCGCGTCAAAGCGCCGTGCAAGCCACTGCGCCGAGATGTCCGCGCCGACCTCTATGCCGGTCACGAAGCGCAGGCCTTCCTCTTCCAGTATCCTGCGGCGGCGATCGATGAGCGCCTTGTCCAGCTTGAAAGAGGGAATGCCGTAGCGGAGGAGTCCTCCGATGTCATCACGCTTTTCGTAGACCGTCACGCTCCACCCGCGCCGCCGCAGGGTGACGGCGGCGGAAAGCCCGGCCGGCCCCGCGCCGATAACCGCGGCGGTTTTGCCATTCTCCTTTTCAGGCCGACGGGGCACGACCCAGCCCTTGTCAAAGGCTGTCTCGATGATGCGCTTTTCCGACTGGCGGATCATCACCGCCTCTTCGTCGAGCTGATGAACGCACGACGCCTCGCAAAGCGCGGGGCAGACGTGGGAGGTGAATTCGGGAAAATCGGAATTCGCCGAGAGAAGTTCGTAGGCCCGCCGCCATTCGCCCAGCGCCACGGCACGGTTCTGGTCGGGCACGAGGTTGCCGAGCGGACAGCCATAGGTGTGGCAGAAGGGCTGCCCGCAGTTCATGCAGCGCGAAGTCTGCTCTTTCAGTTCATCGTCGGCAAGAACACGCTCGACTTCACCCCAGTCGTTTCTCCGTTCTTCCGCCGGACGGTAAATGTTGTGAATCCTTTCCATATTCTCCTCTTGAGCGCGGATATTCCCCCCGCGCGAATCAACGCGCGGGGAGAACAAGAAAATACGGTAAAAGCCTCGTCGCAGGCCAGAATATTCTTACGTGTTCGAGAAATACTGGAAGGAAGCGTAGGCGTCCTGTCCATGCTCCGCAAGATCCAGTCCCTTGAGCTCCGTCTTGGCGGAGACGCGGAGAATGCCAAGTTTCTTCAGGGCGAAGAAGATGACAAGTCCCATGCCGAAAGCCCACGCCGCCGTGCAGACCACACCGAGCGACTGAATGCCAAGGAACTTCAAGCCCCCGCCATAGAAGAGGCCGGCCATTTCATTGCCGTAGTTTGCTGCCACCGGGGCCGCGAAAAGGCCAACGGCAAGCGTTCCCCACACACCGTTGACGCAGTGCACCGAAATTGCGCCCACAGGATCATCAATGTGCATCTTGTCGAATGCGAACACCGAGAGAACAACGAGAACACCGGCAACAAGCCCAATGACAATGGAGGCGTTCGCCGTGACAAGATCACAGGGCGCGGTAATGGCGACAAGCCCCGCGAGGGAACCGTTCAGGGCCATCGTCAGATCGGGCTTGCCCATGATCGCCCAGGCCGTGAGAAGCGCGGTGATTGTTCCGGCGCAGGCGGCAAGGTTGGTGGTCATGGCGACACGCCCTATGGAGCCAATGCCCGCCGTGTAGGAACCGGGATTGAAGCCGAACCACCCGATCCACAGCAGGAACACGCCGAGCGTTCCGAGGACGAGACTGTGCCCGGGAATCGGATTCGCCGTGCCGTCGGGACGGTATTTGCCGATACGCGGACCAAGTATCATCGCTCCCGCAAGCGCAACCCAGCCACCCACGGAGTGGACGACCGTGGACCCGGCGAAATCGTGAAAGCCCAGGCCCTCAAGCCAGCCTGCCGACCCGCTGCCCGCAAGCCCGCCCCACGTCCAGTGCCCGCTCACGGGATAGACGAGGCACGAGATGAGAATGGAGTAGATGAGGTAGCTTTTGAATTCGATGCGCTCCGCGACCGCTCCCGAAACAATGGTTGATGCCGTGGCACAGAACATGGTCTGGAAGAAGAGGAAGGTCCAGTCCCAGACACCTTCACCCGTGGCAAGCGACGGCATGCCCAGGCCGCTCCAGCCGAACCAGCCGCCGGCCTTCGTCACGCCGAACATCAGCGCCGCGCCAAGTACGTAGAAGGCAAGTGATCCTGCGGCGAAGTCCATCAGGTTCTTCATCATGATGTTCGCCGTGTTTTTGGCGCGGGTAAATCCCGTTTCGACGAGGGCGAAGCCCGCCTGCATGGTAAAGACGAGAATGCCCGCTATAAGCGTCCAGACGACGTTCAGGTTTGTCTGTACTTCAGGTGCTGCAATTGCCGATGGTTCCATTTTTGTCCCTTTCCCTTATCCTATTGCGGCCGGGCCGCGTTCTCCCGTTCTGATCCGGATGCACTCGTCCATCGGCAAGACGAATATCTTGCCGTCGCCGATATCGCCGGTCCGCGCGCCCTCGACAATGGCTTCGATTGTCTTTTCGACATAGTTGTCGTTCACGGCGATGGAGAGACGCATCTTCTTGTGAAGCGTCACTTCCTCGGTCGCGCCGCGGTACATGTGGACGTAGCCGCCCTGCTGTCCGCAGCCGAGCGAATTGGTGACGGACATCTTGTAGATTTCGCGGGCGAACAGCGCCTGCTTGACGGCATTCAACCGCTCCGGCTGGATATAGGCTATGATCAGCTTCATCTCTTCTCCTTTCGCATCCTTTTACGCGCCGCGACCATCGCAGCAGCACAAATCCTATACGCACGATATGTGCCAAAGACGTAAGTACGCGAAAAAGCTCATTTTTACGCGGCAATCTATACATTTTTTGTAAAATGGTGCCATGTACAACTTTTCAAAAAATTTCCAGCTTTCTTCCTGCTGCCATGAGCAGCAGTTTTGCCGCGAAACGACAAGTTTCCTGACTGTTCCGATGAAGGGCATTCAGTGCCGACAAGACGACACCTTCGGGGCGGGAGCAAAGAGAAACAGGGCAAGCAAACACCGGGGGTCTGAAATGCTTTTGACGAAAAAAGTTATGGGACGCATCTGACAGGTTGGAGGCAAAAAGAATCGCCGCACTTTCAGGGAAATAAGACTAAACAAACGGCGTCATGTAAACCGGCAGGTAAATTATGTCAGAATCGTTTGCGTAATCCTTTGTATAGACAAGATACTTCCACAGCACACGCGCTGAAAACTTCCGGCAGAATGCGTCCAGTGACGCGTGGGTTTTGTAACCGGAAGATTTGATTTCAAGCGGGCAAATTTTATTCTTACGTGCCAGCAGAAAATCAATTTCATAATTGTGGCGCGTCTCTTCATTCAAAAATGTGTGATAAAACAGCTCGTTGCCATTGGCCGCCAAAATCTGTGCCGTAACATTTTCGTACAAGTAGCCGAGATTGGCTGAAAGTTTATCGTTCAGGAGCTTTTCATAAATTTCGTTCTCCGTAAAATCCCTGTCCTTAAACATCAACGTGGTGAAGAGCCCCGTGTCACAGACAAACATTTTAAATTTCGTCAAATCTTTATTGGCGGACAAACCGGCATTCGGATCGTTGGCGTGATACGAAAGCAGGATTGTTCTGGAATCATTCATCTCCGCAATAATCTGCAAAAGGTCTTCCGCGCGCTTCTTTTCCAGCACACTGGAAATTTGATAGCGGGAAGCGTTTTTATTCAACTGCGCCGGAATGGCGTCAAACAACATGGCGGCGCGGCCGGTTGGATCAATCTTGCGAAAATCGTCTTCATAGAGGTTCAATATGTCGCGCTTAACCAGATCCACCTTGCGA
>JAFZPK010000130.1 GCA_017552515.1 Deltaproteobacteria bacterium
CAGAAGATTTTGCCTGAGAAGACCCTCATCATCTTCGACGAGGTGCAGGATTGCTCCAAGGTCATCAACTCCTTGAAATATTTCTGCGAAAATGCCCCACAGTATCATATTGCGTGTGCCGGTTCCCTGCTGGGCATTGCCACGGCAAAACCGTCTTCTTTCCCGGTTGGCAAGGTCAACTTCCTGCAGATCGATCCCATGACCTTTTCGGAATTTCTGATTGCCAATGGTGATGCGAACCTTGCCGGTTATCTTGAAACCGTCGATGCCATTGCACCTGTCCCCGACGCTTTTTTCAATCCTCTGTATGAGAAATTGAAGATGTACTATGTCACTGGCGGCATGCCCGAACCGGTTCGCATATGGACTGAGGCACGGGATGTTCCCGCCATGCAGGAAGCGCTGTCCGGAATCATCGGCGCCTATGAGAGAGATTTTACCAAGCACCCAAGCATCAGCGAGTTTCCGAAGATTTCCATGATTTGGAAGTCGGTACCGTCCCAACTGGCAAGGGAAAACAAGAAATTTCTCTACAGGGTTGTCAAGGATGGCGCAAGAGCCCGCGAATATGAAGATGCCCTCCAGTGGCTGGTGGATGCCCGCCTGGTGCATAAAATCTATCGCAGCACGAGGCCCGGACTACCTGTGGCCGCTTATGACGATCTCTCCGCCTTCAAGATCTATCTTGTGGACGTGGGGCTGCTTCGCCGCCTGGCCCAACTGGCTCCTACGGCGTTTGGCGAAGGCAACCGTTTGTTTACCGAGTTCAAGGGCGCACTGACGGAAAACTTTGTGCTTCAGGCCTTGCTTCCCCAGTTTGAAGTCCTGCCCCGGTATTGGAGCCAAAACAATCCTCCCTATGAGGTTGATTTTCTGATTCAGCGTGAAAATGATATTTTCCCTGTGGAAGTGAAATCCGAAGCCAACACAACCAGCAGGAGTCTCAGGAAGTTCAAGGAACTGTTTGCGGACAAGGTTAAGCTTCGTGTGCGCTTCTCTCTGGACAACCTGAAGCTGGACGATGATGTGCTGAATATTCCTCTGTTCATGGCGGATCAGACGGACCGGCTGATAGGTCTTGCGTTGGAACGGCTTTAACGTTGCAATAACCGCAAACAAAACACCGCTTTGGGAAAGGGCGCAGTCCAGTCATTCCAGAAATGGAACCCCTGACGCGGTCCCGGGCCAAAGCGGTGTTTCGGGAACAGCAAATACTGTTTTTCTCTGTTTGTCAAATAACGGATTCGTTGAGACCGCGGCTGTCGAAGATCCGCTGGCTCTTCTTTTCCGAGCGCGGCAGAGCGCCGTACTCGACGATGGAGACGTTGACGGTTACCAGCAGCCGTTTTTTGCACTGTTCGATGATTTCCGTGCTGATGGCGGCGTTGCGCTCTTCGCTGGTGTCCTTCTCCCTTTCTACCCAGATGACCATGGAATCGCGGCCACTTTTGTCGTCGCGGCTGAGATGCACCTGATATTCGGAGCCCAGGCCGGGAATCTGCGACAGGATGGTGTCAATGGAAGAGGGGTAGATGTTGACGCCGCGGAACTTGAACATGTCGTCGCTGCGTCCCATGATCCGGGAATGGCGGGGAAGCGGCGAACCGCAGGTGCAGCGGCCGGGCAGGATGCGGCTGATGTCGCGGGTGCGGTAGCGGATCAGCGGGGCTGCTTCCTTGCAGAGCGTGGTAACGACCATTTCACCCCATTTGCCGTCGGGAACCGGCTGCAGCGTGTCGGGATCAACGATCTCCAGAATGTAGTAATCTCCCCAGTAGTGGATGCAGTCGTGGTCGGTGCATTCAATGCCGGATCCGGGACCGCACAGTTCGGTCAGCCCGGGGATGTCGAACAGTTCCGCGCCGCCGAACAGTTCGGAGATTCTGGCGCGCATGCTTCGCGAGGAGCGCTCGGAACCGTAGATGATCTTGCGGACGTTGATCTTGTCGGCAAGGTTACGGCGGTGGATCTCCTCGGCCATCAGCAGTCCCATGGAAGCGGTGCAGCAGTAGACGGTCGGCTGGAAATCGACCAGGAACTGGCACTGCATATCGACGTTTCCGGGGCCAACCGGCAGTGCCATGGCACCTACCTTTTCGCAGGCACTCTGGAAACCTATGCCGGCGGTCCAGACGCCGTAACCGACGGCAATCTGCACGCGATCCTCGGCGGTGACGCCGGCCATGACAAAGGCGCGGGCGAAGTGATGGATCCAGTCGTCCACGTCTTTCTGCGTGTAGCAGAGTACCTTGCGTTTGCCGGTGGTGCCGGAGGAAGCGTGAATCCGGACGATTTTTTCGAAGGGCACCGAACGCAGGGGGAAGGGGTAGCCGTCGCGCAAATCCTCGGTGGTAGTGAAGGGCAGACGCTGCAGATCGTCCAGCGAGGTGATGCTGTCGGGGGTCACGCCAGCCTGGGCGAGGCGGTCATGGTAGAAGGGACAGTTTTCCCAGGCGTGGCGCACCGTCCATTTCAGGCCCTGAAGCTGGATGGCGGCCAGTTCTTCGTCGGTGTGGAAGTGAGGCATGAATTGCTGATAGTCAATGGTTTGTTCCATGAAACGCATTTCCTTTCAGAAAAATGAAAATTGAATGCAATGGCATGTCTGTATTCAGTACCTTTTTTCCCAAAAAATGTCACGAATTCTCAATATGTCAGATACAAGAGGAACCCTTTTCTTGACATATAACCGCGATCTTTTTATGGTTACCAACTCCAGTGAAAGTTGCGGGGAATTTTGTTGCTCTCTTCCTGCAGGTGAGAGGGGGGGCTTGTTGTTAGAAAAGTACTTGTCCACAAGGAAAGGATGAAACATGGGTATGAAACGGATGTTGCTGTGGGGATGCGCACTGATGTGTACGGTGCTGGGAATGGGTACGGCCTGGGCTGCCGAGCCTATCCGGATTGGTTTGATGGCGCCGGTGACCGGAGCATGGGCCAGCGAGGGCGAGGAGATGAGAAATATCGTCAACTTGCTGGCGGAGGAGCTGAATGCCCAGGGCGGTCTGCTGGGCCGCAAGATTGAAGTGGTTCTGGAAGATGACGGCGGCGATCCGCGCACGGCCTCTCTTGCTGCGCAGCGGCTGGCGACCCAGGGTATCGTTGCGGTAGTGGGAACCTATGGTTCCTCGGTAACGGAAGCTTCCCAGAGCATTTACGACGAGGCCTCCATTCTGCAGATAGCCACCGGATCCACGTCCATCCGTCTGAGCGAAAAGAATCTGAAATACTTTTTCCGTACCTGCCCGCGTGACGATGATCAGGGAAGGGTAGCCGCGCAGACCATCCAGAAGATGGGCTTCAAAAAAGTGGCGATTCTTCACGACAATACCAGCTACGCCAAGGGACTGGCGGACGAGAGCCAGGCACTGCTGAAAAAGAGCGGTATCAAGGTGGTTTTCTTTGATGCTCTGACTCCGGGCGAACGCGATTTCACCGCCATTCTCACCAAGATGAAGAGCGCCGACCCCGAGGTGATCTTTTTCACCGGTTACTATCCTGAGCTTGGTCTGATCCTGCGCCAGAAAAAGGAAATCAACTGGACCATCCCCGTTGTTGGCGGTGACGCTACCAACAATCCCGATCTGGTGAAGATTGCCGGCAAGGATGCTGCGGAAGGCTACTATTTCGTCAGCCCGCCTATCCCCAAAGACCTGCCTTACGAGAAAACGCGTGCCTTCCTCAAGAACTACGGTGACAAATACAATGGAGCGGTGCCTGGTTCGATCTGGGCGGTACTGGCAGGCGATGCTTTCCTGAGCATCACCGATGCCATCAAGGCAACCGAATCTACCGATGTAAACAAAATGGCGCAGTATCTTCACAAGAGCGAGCACAAGACCTCCGGCCTGACCGGTGAAATCGGTTTCAACGCCAAGGGCGACCGTGTCGGCGATGTTTACCGCGTTTACCGGGTTGACGCCGCAGGCGCCTTCATTCTGCAGGAGCAGTAATTCAGGTTATCTTTTTCATGGTGAGGAAGGCCTTTGGCGCTTTTCTCCATGAAGAATCTTTATGAAGGCGGTTCGCGTACGATTGCGGGCCGCCTGCTTTATGCCTTTTGAAAGAACCTTTGATGGAAGAATTTTTTCAACAGTTGACCAATGGTTTGGCGGTAGGTGGCATCTATGCCCTGATTGCTCTGGGCTACACCATGGTCTATGGGGTGCTCAAACTGATCAACTTTGCTCACGGCGATCTCTTCGCGTTGGGTGCCTATCTGGGCTTGACGCTGCTGACTTCCCTGGGTTTGAACAGCCGGGTGGGACCTCTGGCGGGGCTGGCGCTTCTGGTGGTTTTTGTAACAGGCTTGGTCGCGCTGGCGGGTGCCCTGCTGGAACGGGCCGCCTACCGGCCGCTGCGTCAGTCACCACGGCTTTCCGCGGTGGTATCGGCATTGGGTGCCTCGATCTTCATCCAGAACACCATCATGCTGATCTATGGATCCAAGATCCATGTCTATCCCAAGGGCATTTTGCCGGCGGTTGCGGTGAACATATTCGGCCTTCAGGTTCCTCTGGTACGTATTCTGGTGTTTGTGGTGTCGTTGCTGCTGATGGCGGCGCTGTTTGCGTTTATCCAGAAAACCCGGCTGGGAACCGCCATCCGCGCGGTGGCCATCGATCAGGATGCCGCCCGTCTGATGGGAATCAATGTGGATCAGGTGATCATGATCGTGTTTCTCATCGGTCCGGGTCTGGGCGGAGTGGCCGGTTTGCTGGTAGGCCTCTACTATGGGCAGGTCAACTTCACGATGGGTTGGATCTATGGTCTGAAGGCGTTTACCGCGGCGATTCTCGGCGGAATCGGCAACATTCCCGGTGCCATGCTTGGAGGGCTGATTCTGGGCGTGATCGAGGCTCTGGGTGCGGCCTATGTGTCGGTCGCCTGGAAGGACGCCATTGCGTTTCTGGTACTTATCGTGATTCTCATTGCGCGCCCCAAGGGTCTTTTGGGTGAAAGGGTAGCGGACAAGATATGAATCGCAGGATGTGGGGCATAATCGCCTTTGTCGCGGCGATGGCCGCGGTGCCTTTCTGCCTGAACCCCTATCAGGTGGATGTTTTCAACAATATTGGTCTGTATGCTCTGCTGGCGCTCAGTTTGAACATCATTCTGGGCGATGCCGGCATGTACAATATGGGGCATGCGGCGTTTTACGCCGTGGGCGCCTATACCGCCGCCTTTCTTAACACCCAGCTGGGAATAGGCATTCTCTGGACCCTGCCGATCAGTGGCATACTGGCGGGCCTGGTTGGACTGGTGCTGGCGCGTCCGGTCATCCATCTGCGCGGGGACTATTTGCTGATTGTCACCGTGGGCGTGGGCGAAATTGTCCGGATTGCGCTCATCAACAATGTTTTTGGCGTGACCGGTGGTCCCAACGGCATTTTTGGCATCGCGCGGCCGGTCTTTTTCGGTTTCAAGATTGCCAAGCCGCATGAATTTTTCTTCCTGATCTGGGGCTTTGTGGCCTTGACGGTGCTGCTGTTCAGCAGTCTGAAGAACTCCCGTTTTGGCCGGGCGCTGGATTATCTGCGCGAGGATCATGTGGCGGCGGAGGGAAGCGGCATTGATACGGCGCGTTACCAGTTGCTGGCCTTTATGCTGGGCGCTGCCTGGGCGGGCATGGCCGGCTGCCTCTATGCCTCGAAGATGAGCATTATCTCTCCGGAATCGTTCAACTTCTGGGAATCTGTGGTTATCTTCATCATCGTGATTCTGGGTGGTTCCGGGAATATTGCCGGGGTAATTCTGGGCGCCTTCCTGATTGTGGGACTGCCGGAGCTGTTCCGGGAATTCAAGGCTTTTTCCCAGGCGCGGATGTGGTTTTTCGGGCTGGCCATGATGATTATGATGGTCTTTCGGACTGAAGGGATCCTTCCCCCCCGGCCACGGGTTTTCAAGGATATTGACAGGAATGTCTCATGAGCAATCTGCTGGAAATTTGCGGAGTGACCAAAGTTTTTGGCGGTCTGACCGCGGTGGACAATGTTTCTTTCGATGTGCGGCGCGGCAGCATCGTGGGTCTTATCGGTCCCAACGGCGCGGGCAAAACCACGGTTTTCAACCTGATTACCGGCAATTACCGCTGTGATCGGGGCGAGATAGTGTTTGACGGGCAACTGCTCAGCCGTCTTCCCCCGCACAAGATTGTCTATTTGGGGATTGCGCGGACCTTCCAGACCATCCGGCTGTTTCAGAACATGTCGGTTCTGGAGAATGTGCTGGCGGGAAGACATTGCCGCATGAAGGCCGGGTTGCTGGCCTCCATGCTGCATTTGCCATCGGAACGCAAAGAGGAACGTGAAGCCCTGAAATTTGCGCTTCATGAGCTGGAGTTTGTGGGCTTGCGGGAACATGCCGCCCAGCGGGCCAGCAGCCTGTCGTATGGCAACCAGCGTCTTCTGGAAATTGCCCGCGCGCTGGCAAGCGAGCCGCGGCTGCTGATTCTGGATGAGCCGGCCGGAGGCATGAACGAGCAGGAAACGGAAGAGTTGATGGCGCTGATCAAGAAGCTTCAGTCTCGGGGCCTGACCATTATTCTCATCGAGCACGACATGAATCTGGTTATGCAGGCCTGCGAGCATCTGGTGGTTCTGGAGTACGGACGCAAGATCGCGGAGGGGCCTCCTGAGGAGATTCAGAACAATCCGAAGGTGATCGAAGCCTATCTGGGCGTTGATTGACGTCGTGCGAAATCCGCGTGACGGATATTTTTTCCATCTTTAGTTTTTGGATAACGCGACATGATTCTCAAGGTTGAAGATTTACGTGTCAAATATGGTCAGGTGGAAGTTCTGCACGGGATCAATCTCACCATCCGCGAGGGTGAAATTGTGGCGATTCTCGGGGCCAACGGAGCGGGAAAATCCACGACCCTGATGGCAATAAGCGGTCTGGTGAAGCCGAGTGCCGGCCGAATCTTTCTGGATGACTTTCCGCTGCACGAAGCGCCTGCGCATGAGATAGTCAACCGGGGTGTGGCGCAGGTGCCGGAAGGACGGCGGGTGTTTGGCACGCTGACCGTGGCGGAAAATCTGCGGCTGGGCGCTTTTTCCAATCGCAATCAGGAACAGGTCGAACAGATCGAAGCACGGATCTATGAGCTTTTTCCCGTATTGAAACAGCGCCGCGACCAGCTGGCCGGTACGCTGTCCGGCGGAGAGCAGCAGATGCTGGCCATTGGCCGGGCCCTGATGGCCGGCCCGAAGATTCTGCTGCTGGACGAACCAAGCCTGGGACTGGCGCCGATTCTGGTCAAGACCATCTTCCGCACGATTCAGCATATCAACGAATCCGGCATGACGATTGTTCTGGTGGAGCAGAATGCCCGGGCCGCCCTGAAACTGGCGCATCGTGGGTATGTCTTTGAAGTGGGGCGGGTGGTGCTTGAAAATTCCGCCGAAAAGCTGTTGGCCGATCCCAATGTTCAGAACGCCTATCTTGGGGGAGTCGCCTGAAAATGGTGATTGACAGATTCATACATTTCTGATAGTGTTTCTTTCGCTTTTGGGGAATCGTCTAGCGGCAGGACTACGGACTCTGACTCCGTCTACCGAGGTTCGAATCCTCGTTCCCCAGCCAGAAAAATCGAGAAGGTGCCCGGGAGAAGATCTTGGGCACCTTTTTTTGTTTTCTTTTGGGAAAAAATGCTTTGTGAAATCAGGAAAAGGCTTTTGCCCATTGCTTTTGTCGCCGGTATCTTTAAAAATGAGAGCTTCTGGTTGGCGATGGTTTTTTTAAGATGTTTCTGATGGAACTGTTGAAATTTTGCCGCCTGCCTTTGGGCAGCCATGTATCGTGGAATGACAGTATCAGAGGATGAGGACAACCATTACAAAAAAGGAGAAGGGCCATGTTCAAGAGTTTGAAGAATCTGGCATTCGGGGAGTTCTGCCGTGATTTGGGTTTGCTGCTGCTGCGCGTCGGCATTGGCGTGAGCGTGATCATGCTTCACCACGGTTATGACAATCTGGTTGGCGGTCCGGAAGTGTGGGAAAAAATCGGAAAGGGGATGGTGGATCTGTTGGGGGTGAATATTCCGCCGCTTTTTCCGGGTGTGCTGGTGGCCATTATCGTCTTTTTTGGCGCCCTGCTGCTGATTTTGGGGGCGCTGTTCAGGCCGGTGGTCCTGCTGCTGGCAGTGATAGCGGGTCTCTTTGCGTTCCAGCAGCTGAATTGGGGGGCGGGAATGGCCAGCCTGAACTGGACGGCCGCATCCCATGCTTTGGAAATGACGGTGATTTTCCTTGCGCTGTTCTTCACCGGGGCGGGGCGTTATCGCGTTTCCAGATGGTAATTTTGGATTCTTTGCATGTTTTCGGGAATATTTCCCATGACGTACGTTCAAGATGAGGAAGAAAGACTATGGCGGAAGAAGTAAAGGTGGGGGATACGGTCAAGGTCTGTTATCGCGGCACGCTCAACGACGGTTCCGAATTTGATGTAACGACGGCGGACGAACCGCTGACCTTTCAGGTGGGGAGCCAGGACATCATTAGAGGTTTCAGCCGGGCGCTGCTGGGAATGAAGGTTGGCGAGAAGAAACATGTGCATCTGAAGGTGGAGGAGGCCTATGGCCCCTACCGCGATTTTCTGGTGTTCAAGGCTCAGCCGGAGGCTTTCCCGGAGCACAAACTGCCCGAACTGGGGACGGTCTTCGAGATGGGCAACGAGAAGGGGAAAGTGGTGAAGGTCACCGTGCGTTCACTGGGGGAAGGCTACGCGGTGCTGGATGCCAATCACTATCTGGCCGGGCAGGAGCTCAACTTCGATATCGAGCTGCTGGAAATCGTCAAATCCTGAAACCAAAGCAAACATATTATGTTGCGTACGTGATGCAAACATCAAGGCCGCCGGGTGAAGTGTTGCCCGGCGGCCTTTTTTAATTCTTTTCAGTTCATATCTTTACGAGAGTTGCTTGGCCAGCAGCCAGGCCAGCACATGCATGGCCTGCTGGAACTGGCCGTACTGTATCAGACGGTCCAGTTCCGTGGCGGAAAGTTTGACGGTGTTGAGGAATTCGGTGTCATCCAGTTGGATGTTACCCGCACGGCGGCACTGCCTGGCACTGAAGATGTAGGCGAAGTTGTCCGCAAGGGTGGCATTGGAGGGGATGGTCATCAGGTGCTTCCAGTTTTCCGAGGCGTATCCTGTTTCTTCCCGCAGCTCACGTTGGGCTGTCGCCAGGGCGTCCTCCATTGTGATTCCGCAGTTCGCCTCGGAAACATACTGCGCTTCCTTTGCTCCTTCGATGCAGCCAGCGGGAAATTCCGTCGTCACTACGCCGATGCCGTAGCGGAACTGGCGGACGCAGAGATAGTTTCCCTCCTCGTCTTCCGGCACGATGATGACATAGTTGCGGCGGCTGTAGGTGTAAATCGTGTCCAGCAGCTTGCCGTCCGGGAGCCTGTAGGTCATCTTCCGCAGATCCATCCATGCGTCCCGGACAAGATATTCGGTTTTGACCGGTTCCCAGATCAGATTTTTGTCATCGTCCTTTTGATTGTTCATAAGCTTTTCTTCTTTGCCTCCGGTCATTTTTCCAGTTTGACTGCGGCCTTCTTCAGTTCGTCGATTATGTGGATATGCTGCGGACAGAGGGCTCCGCTTTTTAACGCAGTTGCGCCTGTCTCTGCGCTTCGGCAAAGATATCCATGAAGGAAAGGCCGCTCTTTTCCGCAAGGGACTTGACGCTTTCATACTCGGGATAACAGAAGCTGTATTCGCCGTAGCGGCATTTTTTTACCTGCACCGTACCGCAGGGCAGTTTTACCTCGATACTTTCACGCTCAAGGCAGGTGCGCAGAAACGGAAAACGGCGGATGCCGATGGTCGGCGTATTGCGGAAAATGATTTCCTCCAGCTGCGTGATGTGCGCCTCGTCCGTCACCACCCGTAGCAGCCAGCCGGGGCGGTTCTTCTTCATGAAAGCTGGTACGAAATGAGCGTCACGGGCGCCGCCCTGCATCAGCAGTTCCAGCGTGTGCCCCAGTTGCTCGCCGGTGGCATCGTCCAGATTGGTTTCCAGCATCCAGATATCTTCAGGCCTCTGCTGTGGGGCAAGCAGAAAGGCCCTGAGCACGTTGGGATGGGAAAGATCGCGTTTACCCGCGCCATAACCCACCTTGCGGATGATGCAGCCGTCAGGATTTTTTACCTTAGCCTCAAGCGCCGCGGCAATGGCGATACCGGTCGGAGTGACCATCTCCTGCGGCGTTTCGGTGATGGTGAGCGGCAGATGGTGGGCGGCGGCGATTTCGACCACTGCCGGGACCGGCACCGGCAGACGTCCGTGCTGGCATTCCACAAAGCCGCAGCCCTCGTGCA
>JAFZPK010000131.1 GCA_017552515.1 Deltaproteobacteria bacterium
ACGTCCGCTGGTGACGCTCAAGGCCGCGCTGACTTTGGATGGCTGGCTGGCGACAGCTTCCGGGGATTCCCGCTGGATCTCCAATGAGATGAGCCGCTTGCGGGTGCATCAGTTGCGTAACGAAGTGGATGCCATTATGGTGGGAGCGGGTACGGTCTTGAAAGACGACCCGCTGCTGACCACACGCCTGCCAGAAGGCGGACACGATGCACTGCGGGTGATTGTCGACCGGGATCTGGAAACGCCGGAAACGGCCAGGCTGTTCCATCCCTCGTCGGAAGCGGGGACGCTGATCCTGACCTCGGAACGGGCTTCGGAGGAGCGGGCGGGGCGTCTGCGTGCGCAGGGCGCGGAAGTTGTGCGGCTGGCCGATGTGGGGGATGCTTTGGACATGACGGCCGTTTTGATGCAGCTGGGCCGCCGGGGCGTCCAGCATGTGCTGGTGGAAGGCGGCAGCCGTTTGAACGCTTCCCTGTGGCGGGCCGGACTGGTGAACCGGGTTATGCTGTTCATCGCGCCAAAAATTTTGGGCGGGGGCGACGGTGTGCCGCTGTTTGCGGGCGTTGGGGTGCTGCGGATGGCCGATGCGATGCCGCTTTCCCGGGTGAGGATGACGCCGGTGGAAGACGATGTGCTGATCGAAGGAGATGTGGCATGTTCACCGGTCTGATCGAAGATGTGGGAGAAGTGCGCGAAGTGCGGCGCCAGGCCGGCGGGCTGGTTCTGACGGTGCGGACCGCCCTGCCGCTTGCCGAAATCCAGCTGGGCGACAGCGTGGCGGTCAACGGTGTGTGCCTGACGGTTACAGCCTTGCATGACAATGCCTTTGAAGCCGATGTGTCGCCGGAAACTTTCTCCTGCACGGCGTTGGGTGCCCTGGCTCCACATACACCGGTCAATCTGGAGCGGGCCTTGCGTCTGGGGGATCGGCTTGGCGGGCATCTGGTGTACGGTCATGTGGACGGAGTCGCACGGCTGGTTTCACGCAGGGCTGATGGCAACGCAATCCGCATGGCGTTTCAAATGGAATCTTCCGTCAATCGCTATCTTGTCCCAAAGGGGTCGGTTGCTATCGACGGCATCAGTCTGACGGTCAATACGGTATCGGATGACGGATTTGCCATCGCCGTTATTCCCCATACTTTGGAAAAGACCACCTTGCGGCAGCGGAAGGTTGGTGAACTGGTCAACATTGAAGTCGACATTTTTGCCAAATTTGCCGAACGTTTGCTTGCCGGATCGGACGAGACTGCGCCGGTTCGGGAAGATTCCCCGGCAAGGTCCCCTCTGACGGAGGCCTTTTTGGCCGGGCACGGTTTTTTGTAGAAGACGGCGGAAACACAATGTGTTCCATGGTGGAAAAGAAAGTTTTTCAAGGCCGCGGGAAGCGGTCCAACGCTTTGTGAGGATGTTTTAAGCCATGTCTGTGGAAACCAGTATTGCAGCTGCTTTGGAAGATATTCGCGCCGGGAAGATGGTTATCCTGGTGGATGACGAGGATCGGGAAAACGAAGGGGATTTGACCATGGCGGCCGAGAAGGTGACGCCGGAAGCCATCAACTTCATGGCCCGGGAAGGACGGGGGCTGATCTGTTTGTCGCTGACCGAGGAACAGGCCGATCTGCTGGATCTGCCGCTGATGGTGCAGCACAATACCTCCAGCTTTGGCACGGCCTTCACCGTTTCCATTGAGGCCCGTCAGGGGGTGACCACCGGCATTTCCGCGGCGGATCGCGCCCGCACCATTCAGGTGGCGATTGCGGATGGCGCGAAAGCCACCGATTTGGCGCGTCCCGGTCATGTTTTTCCGCTGCGGGCCCGTAACGGTGGCGTGCTGGTGCGCACCGGCCAGACGGAAGGTTCCGTGGATCTGGCGCGGCTGGCCGGATTGAAGCCGGCGGGTGTCATCTGCGAGGTCATGAACGAGGACGGTACGATGGCGCGTCGTCCCCAGTTGCAGGAATTCTCCCGCAAACATGGCATCCGGATCGTCAGCATTGCCGATCTGGTGGCGTACCGGATACGTAATGAGGTTATGGTGCGCCGGGTTGCCGAAACGGTGTTGCCGACCACCTATGGCGGGATTTTCCGGGCCATCGGTTATGAAAATGTCATCGACAAGGCGCAGCATCTGGCTCTGGTCAAAGGGGATGTGCGGGGTGATGAACCGGTGCTGACCCGGGTACATTCCGAATGCCTGACCGGAGACGTTTTCGGCTCGATGCGTTGCGACTGCGGTTTGCAGCTTCAGGCGGCCTTGCGCCGGATCGATGAGGAAGGACGCGGCGTGGTGCTCTACATGCGTCAGGAGGGGCGCGGCATCGGTCTGCTCAACAAGTTGCGGGCCTATGCCCTGCAGGATCAGGGGCAGGACACGGTGGAGGCCAATGAGTCCCTGGGTTTCAAGCCCGATCTGCGCGATTACGGTATGGGAGCCCAGATTCTCAGGGATCTGGGTGTGCGCCGTCTGCGTCTCATGACCAACAATCCCCGTAAGATTGTGGGTTTGGAAGGATATGGCCTGGAAGTCGTGGAACGGGTGCCGATAGAGATTCCGCCCAATGCCCATGACGAGCGCTATCTGCGGACCAAGAGGGACAAGCTGGGACATCTGCTGAACGTGTAACGGAAATGTTGCCCGAAAAAGGGGACGAATTTTCATAAATTTTGAATACTTTTGGAGAAAAAAGAGAGGCGGAGACGAGATATGCCCAAACAGTATGAAGGCAGACTTGATGGCAGCGGCTTGCGGATGGCACTGGTTGTGGGACGTTTCAACAGTTTTATCTCCGAACGGCTGGTTGATGGTGCGCTGGATGCCTTGCTGCGGCACGGTGTCGCGGATGACAATATCACGGTGGCGCGGGTACCGGGCGCTTTTGAAATTCCGCTTGTGGCGCGCAAATTGGCGGAATCCGGCAAATTTGATGCGGTTATCTGTCTGGGGGCGGTTATTCGCGGATCGACACCGCATTTTGACTATGTCAGTGCCGAAGTTTCCAAGGGCATTGCCAGCGTGGGCTTGGCCAGCGGTGTGCCGGTTATCTTTGGTGTGTTGACCACGGACAGCATTGAACAGGCAATAGAACGGGCCGGTACCAAGGCCGGCAACAAGGGTTTTGATGCTGCCATGAGTGCCATTGAAATGGCCAATCTTCTGAAAGAGATTTGAGTCATGCCGGTTGGAAATCGTCGCAAGGGGCGGGAACTGGCCTTGAAGATACTGTACAGTCTTCCTGATCATCAGGGAGAGGATATCGGGCAAATTTTAAGCGAGTTTTGGCGGAACTTTTCCTTTCAGGACACGGTGCTGGGCGAAGCCGACGATGAAGGAAGAGGGGAACCGTCGCTGGCGGTACGGCGTTTTGCCGAAAATCTGGTCATGGGCGTGATCGACAAACAGGAAAGTATTGATCGCCTGTTGCAGGAAAATTCCCTGAACTGGTCGTTGAACCGGATGGTGCGGGTGGATTTGGCCCTGTTGCGGATGGCGGTTTTCGAATTGGCCTTTTGCCCGGATGTTGCTTCCAATGTGGTGATCAATGAGGCCATTGAGATTGGCAAGCGGTTTGGCACAGCAGAAACTCCCGCTTTTGTGAACGGCATTCTTGATCGAATTGCCCGTGTATTGCGCGAATCCGGTCCGAAGGAACAGGCCGGTGACTAATGCGCCGCTTTTGGGCGGAGATGGTTTGAGATGAAGGAAATTAAAATAGGGCTGCTGGGATTTGGGACCGTAGGCGCCGGTGTGGTCGAGATGTTGACCGCCAATGCCGGCCTTCTGGAAGAACATCTGGGGGCGACGCTCAAACTTGTGCGGATAGCGGATCTGGATATTGTTTCGGACAGGGGAGTCGCCGTCGACAGAGAACTGTTGACGACGGACGCGGAAGCGGTTGTCAGTGATCCGCAGGTGGATATTGTGGTGGAACTGATCGGCGGCTATGAACCGGCACGCACTTTGGTTCTGAAGGCGCTGAAAGCCGGCAAGGCCGTGGTGACGGCCAACAAGGCACTGCTGGCGCTGCATGGGAGGGAGTTGTTTGCCGCGACGGCTGCAGGCTCCGGCGAGCTTTTTTTCGAGGCCTCGGTTGCGGGAGGCATTCCGCTGGTTACGTCCATTCGGGAAAATCTGGGAGGCAATCGTGTCCTTTCGCTTTTGGGAATTCTCAACGGGACCTGCAACTATATTCTGACCCGGATGACCGATTGCGGCGAGAGCTTCGACGCAGCCCTGCGGGATGCGCAGGAGAAGGGCTTTGCCGAGGCCGATCCGTCCTTTGATGTGGACGGTATCGATACGGCGCATAAGTTGGCGGTGCTCATGGGACTCTGCTGGGGGCGCCTGCCGGATTTCGATCAGATCTATGTGGAAGGCATTTCACGGGTTTCGGCGGTGGATATCGAGTTCGCCCAGCGTTTTGGCTATGTGATCAAACTGCTGGCGGTGAGCAAGCAGACTGAAAAAGGCGTGGAAGCCAGGGTACATCCGACCATGTTGCCCGTTGATCATCCCCTGGCAAGTGTCAATGGTGTTTTCAATGCGGTGGAACTTGTGGGCGACTTTGTCGGTCCGGTGACCTGGATGGGGCCGGGAGCCGGCCGGCGTCCCACAGCCAGTGCGGTGGTGGGCGACATTCTCCAGGCAGCGCGGAGTCTTCTGCGAGGAGGACGCTTCCGGGGGGCGCCGTTGGGCTATGTGGAGGGAACGATGGCTTCTCTGCCCGTTCGTTCCATGGATGAGCTCAAAGGACGGTTCTATTTGCGCTTCAATGTCATTGACTGTCCCGGTGTGCTGGGCCGGATTCTGACCGCTTTGGGCGAGAAGGGGATAAGCATCGCCTCTATGATCCAGATGCAGCGTCGTGCCGATTGCAAGGTGCCCGTGGTGATGATGACCCATGAAACCCGGGAAGCGGCCATTCGTTCGGCGCTGGCCTATATCGACAAGGATGATTTTGTCTGGGAGCCCAGCGTGTTTATCCGGATAGAAAACAACCTGTAATCATCATGAATTCGATTGAGAAGAGTTATTGAACAGGATTTGTTTTGGACTTGTTTTCTAAATGCACGAAGCATGAGACTTTAAATAAAGCAAGAGCAAGCGGTCTCTATCCTTATTTCCATATGTTGACAACCGGTCAGGATACGCAGGTTGTTATGGAGGGGAGAGACGTTATCATGTTGGGCTCCAATAACTATCTCGGCCTGACGAGCGACGAACGCGTCAAAAGGGCGGGGATAGAAGCTTTGGAAAAGTATGGTTCGGCGTGTTCCGGGAGCAGATTTTTGAATGGCACGCTGGATATACACGTTGCTCTCGAAAAGGAACTCGCCGAATTTTTACATAAGGAGGACGCTGTCGCCTTTTCGACAGGTTTCCAGTCCAACTTGGGAATTATCAGCGCGATAGCGGGCTCGGGTGATTATATCCTTTGCGACAAGGAAAACCACGCTTCCATCTATGACGGGTGCAAACTCTCCTACGCAAAGATGATACGATATAAGCACTCGGATATGGAGGATCTTGAAGCCAAGTTAAAGAAGCTCGATCTGTCCGTTGGGAGCGCGCTCATAGTAACGGATGGCGTGTTTTCCATGAGCGGAGATATAGCCAGGCTTCCGGAAATCGTCATGCTCGCACAAAAATACGGCGCGCGCGTCATGGTGGATGACGCCCATGGCCTGGGTGTTTTGGGAGAGCACGGCAGGGGAACTGCGGAATATTACGGACTCGAAGATGCGGTCGATATTTATATGGGCACTTTTTCCAAGTCGCTGGCCTCCCTGGGCGGATTTATGGCGGCGAACAAGTCCGTGTGCGAGTATGTGCGGCATGTCTCGCGTCCCTTTATCTTTTCGGCATCGATAACTCCGGCAAGCGTTGCCTGCGCGAGAGAATCGCTCAAAATTTTGCAGAGCGAGCCGGAACGGGTCAGACGGCTTGCGGAAGTATCGACCTATATGAGAAACAAATTAAAGGCTTATGACGTTCCCATTATTGAAGCGACCACGCCGATAATATCCATTTATGTTTATGAGAATGAAAAGGCGTATATAGGCTGCAAGCTTTTATTGGAACGGGGTGTTTACGTCAATCCCATCATTTCCCCAGCTACTCCTGTAGGACAGGCGCTTTTGCGCACGAGCTACACGGCGACACACACTTATGAGCAACTCGACACGGCGAGCAAAAAGATAGCGGAAGTTGTCAAGATTTTGCAAGACGAGTAATTCTTTCAGCAAAAGATGGAAAAGAAAAAAAAAGTTATCATTGTCACAGGCGCTTCCAGAGGCATTGGCAGGGCGGCGGCACAAATGTTTTTTGAAAACGGGTATGCCGTTTATGGGTTGTCCCGTACAGTTCCCGAAGGAGATTTTTCTTTTCAAAGCATTCTCTGCGATGTGACCGATTACGATGCTTTGGAAAAAACGTTCCAAAACATTTATGAAAAAGAAGGATCTATCGATTGCGTCATCAACAATGCGGGCTGGGGAATAGCAGGCGCGGTCGAATTTGCTTCCGATCAGGCTGTCTCCAGGATACTCGAAATAAATTTTTGCGCCCTCGAAAAGAGCTGCCGTCTGTCGCTTAAATATCTGCGTGAAAGCAGGGGACAAATAATAAATGTTTCCTCCGTCGCAGGAATAATGCCCATAGCCTTTCAAGCCTACTATTCGGCGACCAAAGCCGCCGTGCTTGTCTATTCACGCGCGCTTGCCCAGGAAGTCAAACCGTATGGGGTAAAAGTTCTGGCAGTGCTCCCCGGGGATACCAGGACGGGTTTTACCGCGGCGAGGCTTACAGAAACCGATAACGGAATATACAGCGAGCGGGTCAAACGTTCGGTTGCCAAGATGGAACACGACGAACAGACAGGAACAGATCCCCAAAAGGTGGCCGAAGCTCTTTACAAGGTATATCTGGAAAACAATCCCCAAACAAGTTATGTGGTAGGATTTCCTTACAAAGTTATAGCAGTGCTCAACAAGATTTTACCACAAAGACTAATCGATTATATATTATGTAGAATGTATGCAAAATAGGGACGATTTCATGATAAGAGTTGAAGTTGTCAAGACATCAAAGCAGAAAAAACAGTTTCTCGAATTTGCAAATGAATTATATAAAGGGAATTCCTATTTTGTTCCACCTCTTTATATAAATGAGAAGAAAATTTTTAATAGTAATTATTATTATTACGATGAGTGCGATGCCGAATATTTTCTTGCATATGATGATAGTGGCAGAGTTGTTGGCAGAATAAGTGCTTTTATTCAACATTCTTCCAACAAGAAGACTGGAGAAAAACGGGCTCGTTTCGGAAGGTTTGACGCCATAGACAGTCAGGAAGTTGCAAATGCTCTTTTTGACACGGCAGTAAAGTGGTCAAAGGAGCGAGGAATGGAGAAGATCTGTGGACCTTTGGGGTTTTCCGATCTCGAAAGAGAAGGACTGCTTATAGAGGGATTTGACGTTATACAAACCTTCGAAGAACAATACAATTATGATTATTATCAGAAACT
>JAFZPK010000132.1 GCA_017552515.1 Deltaproteobacteria bacterium
AATTCACCGCCGCCACGGCTTAATGTCAAATTTTCCGATAGCCGCAGTATCATTCGGACCGGCTGGATTATTGTGCTGCTGTTTTTCGGTGTCGGCGGACTGTGGGTGACCTTTGCACAGATCTCCGGAGCAGTGATAGCTTCTGGCGAGGTGAAAGTCGATACCGAACGTAAAACTGTGCAGCATCTGGAAGGTGGCATTATCCGGGAAATCTTTGTGCGTAATGGTGATATTGTTACAGCTGGGCAGCCTCTTGTTGCTCTGGACAATCCCCGGGTGGTGGCGTCTGTTGATCAAATAGGTCTGCAACTGGCCGCATTGCGGATTGAGGATAGCCGCCTGGTTGCAGAAAAACTGTTGGCGCGCAAGGTTAACTGGCCCAAATACGATGAATCGATCCCGAAAGCCAAGTTTAACGAGTTGTTGGATGCCGAGCAGAAAGTTTTTGCTGCGGGACGGGAGTCATTGGACAACCAGATCGATCTGTTGAAAAAGCAGATAAGCCAGCTCAAACAGCAGGACTTAAGCCTTGAAAATCGTCTTAAGGCGGAGCTTCAGGTGGCGGATGCCCTGCAGGAGGAGCTGAATGCCAAGATGGCGCTCTACAAGGATCAGTATATTGACAAGACAAAGATCTTGGAGCTGAAACGCGCCATCGCCGAACGGCGCGGTCAGCGTGCCCAGATGCAGGGCAGCCAGGCCGAATTGCGGGAAAAGATGGCGGAGTATGGCCTGCGAATTGCCGCGCTGGGAAACGAATATCAGCAGCGTGCCGCCACCCGGATAGCGGAAGTGCAGCAGCGGATCTTTGATCTGCAGCAGCAGCTTTTGCCCTTGCAGGATGCGCTGCAACGTCTGACGGTCGTGGCGCCGGTTGGCGGTGAAGTGGTGGCCCTGCAGGTCCATTCGGTGGGAGGTGTGGCCGGTGCGGGACAGCCACTGATGGATATTGTTCCCAAGGACAACCCGTTAATTGTGGAATGCAATATCATGGTGCGTGACATTACGCATGTGCACAAGGGACAGGATGCGGATGTTCAGCTGTTGGCTTTTCAGAAACGCAGCGTCCCCAAGATTGCCGGCAAAGTGACCTATGTCTCGGCAGACCGCATTATGCAGAGAACCCCTTATGGCGAGCAGCCTACCTATGTGGTGCATGTGGAAATAAACAAAGAGGAATTGGAAGCCAACAATCTCTATTTGACCGCCGGCATGCCGGTTGCAGTATTCATTCGTACAAATCCGCGTACCGTGCTTGATTACGCGTTGGAACCCATGCTGCAAAACTTCGATCGGGCGCTGAGGGAGAACTGATTGTGAAGAGAACCGTAGTTGTGTTGCTGGTGATGACATTGGGCTCGTCGCCCCTGTGGGGCGCTTCCCTGACCTTGCGGGACTGTATCGCCCGTGGGCTTGCGGACAACCCCAATGTCAAAACCTATCATATTCAGGTTGATGAGGCGAAAGAAGGTGTGCGGGAGGCTGTTGGTTCTTTTCTCCCATCTGTGACGCTTGGCTACACGTACAACAAGCTGTACAATGCAGACAAGAAAGAGCGGGATACCGATTATCTCGAACAGAAAAACGAGACGATGAGCGCCCGGATCTCCCAGCCGCTTTTCATGGGCGGCGGCAGTGTGGCCGGTTTGAAACGGGCTCGTCAGACGGAGGAGTACCGCCGTTATGAGTTGCAGTATGCGCAGCTCTATCTGGTGCGTTCCATTCGTACCAGCTTTTACGATATTCTCAAAGCCCAGGAGCAGTCCAAGAAATGGCAGGAATCGGTGAAACGCCTGGAAAACCAGCAGCGTATTGCCAATGCCTGGGTGGCCCAGCGACTGGCGCCGCGTCTGCGGGTACTGGAAGTTGAGGTGGAGCTTTCCAATGCCCGGCAAAATCTGATTGCTGCCAACACCAATCTGAAGGTGGCACAGGCCAGTTTGCGCGAGTCTCTTTCCATGGAGACGTCCGAAAGTTTTTCCTTGAGTGGCAAACTGGAAGATCCGGTCAAACCCGCCTGTTCCGGAGTGGATTCCTGCATCCAGAAAGCTTTGGAAAGACGGGCCGAATTGCAGATGATGGGCTATAACGTCAACATGTCGCGGGAGGATGCCAAGATTATTGCAGCCCGTAATTTGCCGCAGGTCAGTCTGGATGCGGCGATGGTGGATTTTGGCCGGGATTATGAAAATAAGCGCTATAACGATGACGATAGAACCTACTACACTGTTTCTCTGAACGTGACCATGCGTCCCTTCCAGGGCGGACGCAACATCGCCGCCTACCGGCGGCAGAAAGCCGCCACGCGGCGCATGGAGGCGGGCTTGCAGCATCAGCGGGAAGCGATTATTACCGAGGTGCATACCAGTTTCCAGCAGATGGAGGAGAGCCGGGCCCGTCTGTCGGTTGCGACGGATACCTTGCGGGAAGCGGAAGAGGCGTATAGGGTTGCTCAGCGTTCCGTGGAACTGGGAGTCAGTTCGCTGGAGGATTTGCTTAACGCCGAGTTGCGTTTGACCCGTGCCGAGCTGAGCATGATTGAAACTCGCCATGCGATCCAGATTGCGGCAGCACGCTTGGATTATGCGGTTGGCGGCATGTAGGTTTCATCCTTTTGGACAAAAAGAGTAAAAAAGAATCGCCACCCGATGGGTGGCGATTCTTTTTTTTCAGGACCGTTTTCCTGTACGTCCAATTTTGCTGCCGCTTGCGACCACCATTTTTTTCTTTGGAGCGGTAACGGTTTTGGTGCTGCTTGCGGCGGTACTCTTTTTGGTGTCAGGCAGTGCTGCAACTGCTTTTTTGCCTGCTTGCGCCTTGGGATTTTCCTTCTGATTTGCGGCAAGCGTCTTTTCCTTGCCCATGGGTGCCTTTTTGTCGGTTGCGGCTGTTGTCACAGGAATGTTTTTCTTGTTGTCGGTTTTTAAGACTGCAACCGCCTTCTTGTCTGCCTGCGCCTTAAGGTTTTCCTTCTGATTTGCTGCAAGCGTCTTTTCCTTGCCCATGGGCGCCTTTTTGTTGGTCACGGCCGTTGTCACAGAGGCGTTTTTCTTGTTGTCGGTTTTTATGGCCGTTGTTTTCACGACGGCCGTTGAAGATGCATGGGAACTTTTCTTTGTGCCTGTTACTGCCTTGCCTGCAACCGGAGCGCTCTTGCCTTGGGGGGCTGCAACAGGGGATTTTTCCTGGCCGTTATGCGGCATGACGCTGACCATTTGCGCAATGTTCAGGCGCTGGCCGGTGCGCAGGGCTCTTTTGGTATGGAGGGAATTCCAGTGCTGCAATTCGTTTTTACCGACATTGAAACGTTGCGCAATTTGGCTCAGCGTATCTCCTTGGCGGACTGTATATGTGCTGGTGACCATCTTTTTGGCAGGTTGCGGCTGGGATGCAGCGGCGATGACCCTCGCTTTGGGTTTGGGAGCCATATGGATAACGCGTTCTTCAATGGGCAGTTGCGCGTAACGGGCGGTGAAGATTCTGGCCTTTCCACGGGGAATATGTACCCGGTAGTTACGTACGCCGGGAGGTGTGCACCCGCGCCGCAGCTCCGGATTGAGCGCTTTGATCTCCTCGTAGCTGACGTCGCAAAGATGTGCGATGACAGACAGATCGGTACGGGAGGGCACCGTGACGGTGTCGAATTTCAGCGGGCTGGAATAGTTGATGTTGCGGAAACCATATCGTTCCGGCATGCGGGCGATTTTCAGAGATGCGAAAAACTTGGGCACGTAATCACGGGTTTCCTGCTTGAGCGTTCCGTAGCGGCTGAGCGCCCAGAAATTGTTGGCGCCAGTCGAGCGCATGTCGCGCTGTATACGGCCCAATCCCGCGTTGTAGGCGGCCAGTACCAGCTGCCAATCGCCAAATTCCTCGTACAGTTCCCGCAGATACATCGCCGCCGCCCGGGTGGATTTTTCCGGATCCCGGCGTTCATCCAGCCAGAAATTGGTTTTCAGGCCGTAGCGTTGACTGGTGCCTTCCATTAGCTGCCAAAGGCCGGTGGCCCGGGCGGGGCTGACAGCGTGTTCCTGAAAGCCGGATTCGATAAGGGGCAGATAGGCCAGATCTTCGGGAAGCCCTTCCTCCGCCAGAATTTTGCGGAACAGTCCGATAAAGCGTCCGGAACGTTCCAGATGCTGTTCAAAATAGGGCGCTTCCGAAAACTTGGTGACAAATTCGTTGATACGGGGATGACGGGCGATGGGGAGCTGGAAGTTGACATGGGGGGCGCGGTATTTGGCATTGGGAGAAAATTCCAGAAAAACATCCCGAGCGGGGTTTTGACATTCAGTCCCGATGCAGTTTGGATCGTCCGGAGTCATCTGGATGATCAACGGCGTGAAATAGCCGCTGTAACGCGCGTTACGTCCAAAAAAACGTGAATCGGCAGGATGGGCAATAAACTTGTTGACACGAGAGTCACGGGCGAACTTTTCAGCAGGTATCGTCTGTGCGGCAGAGGCTTTTTCCCAGGGGCTTTTTGCGATGGTTCCCTGTTCATCATAATCGTAGAATGCCATGTTTTCTGGTGAGGTCTCGGAGTGGGTGGTGGGAAGGCATCCGGCAAGAAGCATTGCCATAGGAAAGAGCAAAGCCAGGGCAAGTTTTGTCATAGGTGCACTCCAATCTTTGTAACCTTTTTCCTCCGCGGTGACTGAATTTTTTTACCGCGGCGGAACGCCGCCAAGGGCGTCTTGTTCAAAAACTCCTTGTTCTTGAAAAGGGTTGGCAACAAATTGTGGTATTTTTCCCACAGCCAAACAGCATGTGTAGCGGGAAGGACACTACCAAAAAGGAGGAGAAAAGGAAAGTAACTTTGGGTTAAGGTTTCGTAAAGTCAGGCCAGAAGCGGTTTTCCAGCTCTTTCATCAGCGGTTGCAGCGTTTTGCTGTCACGCGCTGAAACCGGGATGGCGCCGAACCGGTGGCAGAGTGTCTCCACTTCCTCCTTGGCTACACGGTCGATTTTGTTGAAGACCAGCAGGGTGGGTTTTTCGTGAAAATTCAGTTCCTGCAGGATGTGCTCAACGGCAACAATCTGATCCTGAAAACGGGGATTGGAAATATCAACCAGATGCAGCAGGCAGTCGGCATCCTCCATTTCCTCTAGGGTTGCCCGAAATGCTCCCAGCAGGCTTTCCGGCAGATCGCGAATGAAACCGACCGTGTCGGTGATGATGACTTCGCGCTCGCGCGGAAAGCGTAAACGGCGTGTGGCGGTGTCAAGCGTGGCAAAAAGACGGTCCTCGGCAAGCGTGCTGCTGCCGGTCAGCAAATTGAGCAGGGTCGATTTGCCCGCATTGGTGTAGCCGACGATGGAGAGGATGGGAATGGAGGAAGCGGCCCGTTTTCCCCGGCGCTGCACCCGTCCGCGCGAGAGGGTTTCCAGCTCCTTTTCCAAACGGGTGATGCGATCCCGCACGCGGCGGCGATCCATCTCCAGCTTGGTTTCTCCCGGTCCTCTTCCGCCGATGCCGCCCATCAGCCGCGACATGCTGGTACCATGTCCGGTCAGACGCGGCAGAAGATATTTGAGCTGCGCCAGTTCCACCTGAACCTTCCCATCACGGGTGTGGGCGCGGCGGGCGAAAATGTCCAGAATGAGCTGGGTGCGGTCGATGACCTTGATGTCGGCCAGCGCGGAGATCGAACGGATCTGGCCGGGGGAAAGGTTCTGATCGAAGATCAAAAGTCCTGCGCCCGCCTGCATGGCCTGGATGATGACTTCCCGCAGTTTGCCTTCTCCCAGCAGATAGCGTGGGTGCGGATG
Source organism: Deltaproteobacteria bacterium (assembly GCA_017552515.1). GTDB lineage: Bacteria > Desulfobacterota > Desulfuromonadia > Desulfuromonadales > JAAYDE01 > RGIG7977. Next base: position 5,773 of record JAFZPK010000132.1, read on the forward strand.
GGCACTTCGCTGAGACTCACGGGCGATAACCCGCACTCCCGCCGTGCGCGCCAGCTCCTCCAGCTCGTCCAGAGAGGCGTTTTGGCTTTCGCGGCTTGCCGCGCTCACGGAGATAAGCAGTGCCCGTTCTTTTTCGCTGTCAAGCGCCTCCGATCCTGCGGCGGCACGAACCAGTTCCTCTTCCTGCGTGGGAATGAATTCGCGGGGATTGAGATCGAAACGTCCAATGTCGGAAAAGGTCAGCGTTTCGGTGTTTTGCAAACGATCATTTGCGGGCAGCAGGTACGAACACCAGATCTTTCCGGGAAGGCCCTCGGCACGCATGCCGATGACCACCATCAGATCAAAACGCAAGAGGGCAAGGTCGGTGAGATCGTCACGGCTGGGCGGGCTTTCGTCCAGATGGACATGAATGTAGCGTAGTCCCCGCAGGCCGCCTCGCCGCGCCGGCCAGTGGCTCAAGTCGGGCAGAAACAGGCCGTGTTCGTC
>JAFZPK010000133.1 GCA_017552515.1 Deltaproteobacteria bacterium
CGGAACGGGGGCTTCCCGGCGCGGAACCGAAAATCACCCAGATCATCCGCGTGGATCTGGATGGCAACGGCAAAGACGAAGTGCTCATCGCCGCGCAGAACATCGTCTATCCCGACGATGGCGCCCAGGCTGAACTCTTCAGCTTCGAGCAGGATACTCCCCTGCTGACCAAGCTGAAAAATCCCAACGGCGTGGGCCCGCTGGCCCGGGCCGGACAGTATTCCATCCTGCTGCTGCGCAAGGTGAAAAATGAACAGGCGCACAACATCCCGATCGCCGAATTCATTGCCACCAAGGACAGCCCCGAGAATGAGGATCCCTTCACCAGTTCCAACACCCCCTCGGTCCACAAAATTGCCGGCATTGCCGATCTGAACGGCGACGGTGTAATGGAGATCCTCACTGCCGAAGCCTTCTTCAGCGGCCTCTGGTACCGGGTATATGAAATGCGAGGCCAGGATGTGTGCAAGATCCTGGAAAACGGCATCAGCGGGGACTAAGTCCCGAGTACCAGACAGGATCCATCCGTAAATCAAAAAATGGAGATAACCATGATGAACGCAAATACCTCAAAGCAACTCGTTCTGAGCATTCTCGCCTGTTTGCTCTGCCTCACGCCCGTACCCGCAGCCCGGGCACAGGATGCCCCAGCATCCACGCCGTCCCTGATGGTGGTTACGCAGGGCGCGGCCGGCGAAGAAGGCACGCCGCTTACCCTCAAAGCTTTGGAAGACCTGACACTGACCGTGAAAGAACTGTTCTGGAACCCCAAGAGTGAAAGCATGGACATGGAAAGTGTCAAACTCACCCGAAAGCTGGCTGCCGGAGAAAGCTACAGCTTCACCTTTCTGCCTGCGGGCGACATCCCGAACCTGGCCCTGTGCGCACAGCCACAATCCGGCGAAGAACTGTGCTGGACACCGTCTTTTTCCGGCGAAGACGGACATCTTGAAATGGATCCGGGCTTTGTCCTCGAAAGCCCGGCTCTGGTAGAGGTGGCGCATGCTCCCGCTCCCGAAGGCGAGACAAGCTTCCGCCTGAAGGCCAAAGTCCCCCTGACCTTGAGCCTCAAGGACATGGCCTTTGACGAAAAACGCGGCGATATCGCTCCGGTGCGGATCCGGGAGGCACGGCATCTGGAGGCTGGCGAAACCTATACCTTCAGCCATCTGGTCTCGGAAGGCATTCCCGATCTTTCCGTCTGCGCGCAGGCAGAATCCGGCCCGGAGACGGAGCTGTGCTGGACGCCCTTCTTCTCCGGTGAGGACGGCCATCTTATGCTGGGCCCGGGTTTTGTCCCGCAAAAGTAAAGCCGTAAAGGCAGGAGCGGAGCAGGCCGTGAACACAGGGAAAGAAAACGGAAACCGACCCGGGAAAGCATCATGTTTCGTACATCGCCTGCAGGCCGCACTGCTATGCGGCCTGCTGTTCTTCCCTGCGGTTTTTGCCGGAATAGCGGAGGCGGCGGTGAACAAAACCCATCCGGAAAATCTGGAACTGCGTTATCTGGAGTGGCAGGTGGACTACGGCGAGGAGATGCCCGCCGGCGTCAGTCCTCATCCGTGGCGCAGACTTTCAGCCTCGGCAATGCAAGACCGTCTGAACATCTTCCTGAAGGGCCCGTCCACGCTGGTGTGGTACGGCACACCCCCCGGGGAAGAGCTTGCAAAGCTCAAGGCAGCGGCGGATCGCCTGCTTCGCGAATACGGGACAGACTGGTCAGGCCAAATGGAGCGGAAAGACTTTGACAAGCTCAACAGCGGGAGCAAAAAGTGCCTCTGTGTCTGGAGGCTGGTCGCCCTCTACAATGCTCCGGGCGGCCGGGACACGGTGCGGGAAATCCGCCTTCAGGGCGCGGACAGGGGTGACAATCCCCGGCGTCTGGCATGCGAAACACCTTTCGCCGCTTACGTGGAAGCCCTGATGCGCCGCCTGCACGAAACCGCTCCCAAAACGCCCAGGAGCCTTGTCTATTGGGCTGAGGGGGCCGAAGGCGGACTCTATTCGCTGAATACGGGCGACGAGGGACAGGCTCATGTTTCCCGCCTGAAACAGGGTAAAGAGGAGGAAAGTGAGGTGGATCCGGCCATCGTCGGGCGGGTGGCGGAAATCGCCCGCCGTCACAAGGCGAATGCCTGGCACTTCTTTGCCCCGCCCGGATGGCATCACAAGACGCCCGGCGCCTCCGAACTTACTCTGACCTATGACACCGGTCAGGAGCTGTGGATACGGGCCCTGCGCGGAAGCGCGGACAGGCCCTCTCTGCCTGCGGGTTTTCCCGCCTTCGAGCGTGATCTCCTGGCCGCTTTGGATGAGGCGCTGGATGGCCCGCCGCAGGCGGGATCCGCTCAGGACGCGCCGCCCCGGCAGGGTCTGCAGCGTCTGCTTTTCTCGCAGAGCGGCATGTCCTATGAGAGCTGCATTACCTATCGCGTCAACACCCGGCGGGAGGCGGGCAGGGACGTGTTCCGGCTTATGCGCCGGATGGCCGGACGCGTTACCGAATGCGCCCTGTCCGACGAGGATCTGGCGGCGTTGGAGACCCTGCTTGTCCAGCATAAGGTCGCGGCATGGGACGGTTTCAAAGGCAGCAACAGGAACGTGCTGGACGGCAACAGTTTCAGCCGGTCGCTGTCCTACACCAACGGCCGCAAGGTGAGCGCCGGCGGCTACATGCGCTTTCCCCAGGGGTATGGAGAAGCTGAAAAGGCCATCCGCGCCCTTTTGGACGGTATTCTTGAAAAAAGCGGCGCTCCCGTCAGGGAAACGCGGCGCTGAATTTTTCCACCCTAAAAAAGGAGGATTTTCATGACCGATCACGCACAATTTCCACCCGTGCGCCGTACAGCGCGCCCTTCCCCGTTTTTCGGCATGGGCGGGATTTTCCTGTTGGCCTTCGCGCTGCTGTGGGCAGCCCTTTCACCCCTGCATGCGGCGGAACGCGAAAAGGTGCTGCTGGACACGGACATGGTGGAATGCTTTGACGACGGCATCGCCATGACGCTTTTGGCCAACGCACCCAACGTGGAACTGGTGGGCGTCACCACCCTCTCCGGCAATTCCTGGGTGGAACAGGGCACGGCCTACGCCATCCGCCAGCTGGAAATCGAAAAGGCGACCCATGTGCCGGTCGCTCAGGGCCTGCAGCTTCCCCTGCGGCCCCAGCGC
>JAFZPK010000134.1 GCA_017552515.1 Deltaproteobacteria bacterium
AAGTGTGAGGCGCAATGGAAAGAATTTTTTCATGACTGCTCCGAACAAAAAAGCGGCAGGAGCCAAAGGGAAGTCGGCACTTCCATGGCCAGCCCCAGAAAGATAACCTGCCCCATGGCCTGCAGGGCAGGGTGTGAGGCAAAGGCCAGCAGCCCCATGCCCATGCAGGCGGTAAGCGAGGATACGACAACGGCTTTTTCTATGCCAAGAGGCACGCCGTTGGCAAGATCGTGGGTAACCATGATGCCATGATCGACGGCAAGGCCGAAGACCAGCGGCAAGGCGGCAATATGCGCCATGTTCAGAGGATTCCCCCAGAGCAGCAGTCCGGCCAGAATGGTAGCCAGGGAAGCCAGAGGTGACACGATGGCCAGCAAGGTTTGCCGCATATTGCCGAAGCTGCCGTAGAGAAGCAGTGCGCAGAGAACCAGGGTCCAGGGCAGATAGCGCCGTTCATGGGCGAAAGCGTCCTGGAAGGTCTGCTGGAGCGTCTGCAGCGTCAGAAGAATTCCCCCACGCAGTGCTTTGGCCGGGAGCGTATCCAGAGGAGCTTCACTGATGACAAAGCTTTGATAGATGGTGCCGTGTTGCGCGTCTGTTTCCGGAAATGTCTGCAGCAGGGCATCGCAAAGCTCCTTTTGCCCCAAAGAGGTGCAAATCTTTTGATAGGATTCCAGCGTGACGAGGGACGGTGTGGTAAGGAGCGACTCTGCAAAGGGGGCAAAAAACTGTTCTGGCAGTCCTCTGGACCGGGCCGCCTGTTCGAGTGCCCGGCGTATGTTTTCGGCATGGTGTTTCGTGAACTGCTGCCAGCGTCGGCAGTTTTCCTGTGCAATATGCGCCGGAGGAAGCAGATCCGCACTCCCCCAGATTTTGGCTTGGGGCAGGCGGGAGCGCAGTTCCTCCAGAAGACGGGCGTTGGCTCCAAGGGTTGCTTCGGGGCTGTTGTCTTCCACCAGGACAACCATGTTTCTGTTCGGTTGCCAGATGCGGGCCAGTTCCTGGGTGTCGCGCAGTATGGCCTGTGATTGCGCTCCCATACTCCGGGGAGAGACATCTACAGGTAAGAGGTGTAGCATGACGCAGCAAGCAAGCACGAGCACGGTTACCATGACGCAGACCGGGAGCGGGCGTGGCATTTGGGCGTGATACTGGCACGTCTTCGGTGGGAGAACAAGGGGCGGATAAGCGAAGCCCGGCAGAAGCGGCAGAAGAAACACGGCCAACACAAAGCCCGCGCAGAGCGCCAGCAGCGCAAACAGCGCCAGTTGCCGCAGTGCCGGCAGGGAAGAGCAGAGCAGCACCACGAACCCCGAAGCGTTGAGCAGCAGTCCCTGGGCCAGCGGCGGCGCAAGCGTGGCCAGCGCAGTGCCTTTGTCCGGAAGTGTGCGCAGGGCGAAGTGGCAGTGCACGGCATAATCTTCGGCTATGCCGAGGACGGCCGCCCCAAAGCCCAGCGCAAGCCCCGACACCGAGGCAAGGCTGAAGCTCATGATGCCCAGGCTGGCGGAAACCGCGGCCAGTGGCGTGACAAAGATCCAGAACGCTCCCCACGAACGTACCAGCAGGGCGTAAATCAATACAATGCCCAGCAGGGAGAGCAGGGCGATCCGGGTAATATCGGCGTCAATGGCGCGTGTGTTGGCTGCCGTGTGGCGCAGGCCGCTGACAAGCGTGCTGCGGATGCTTGATGGCAGGTTGGCAAGGGCCTTGTCGCAGGCATTCATGATGGCCACGGCGGCATGGGCGTCGCTGGAAGAATTGCTTGGCATCAGGCTGAGCAGCAGGTGTTTGCCGTCAGGAGTGACGGGATAGCCGTAGCGGACATCGGCTGCCGGGAATCCCTGTGGCTGTGGCAGACGCTGCAATACGATACGGCGCCATTCCAATGGATCCTGCCGGAGCCAATCCGTCATACCACCGAAGGGCATACCTGTCAGGGCGGCAAATGTCCTGTCCGCTGCGGCCTCAAGCGCTTCCGGAGTGATACTGTCCTCGATGGCCTTGTACGTGGTCTTGTCAAACAGGGAAGGAAGCAGGGCGAATAACAGATTCGGATCCAGAGCGGCAAAAACATCGGATGTCTGTTCTGCGGTTTTTGCCACGGCAGAAAGTTGTTCGGTAAGCGATTCTGCAGCACGGGCAAGGGCGCCGGTATCGCCATCCGGGCTGTAGAGATCGATGTTGATGGCGCGTGCCGCAGCGCTTGTCTCCACATTGCGGGCAAGGGCGTGTGCCGCGGCCGTGTGATCCGGGAAAAACGCCGTGACGGCATTGTTCAGACGTAAAGAGGAAATGGCGCTGCACAAAAGCCCCCATATCAGCAGGAAGCCCAGTCCGATCCCCAGGCGATGCGGCGCTGCGAAAGCGTAAAAGCCGGCCGCGAGGCGGCCAATAAACGAATGGGAACGGGGAACAGAGGGTGTCATATCCATCGGTTTAAGGCAATGGCGTGCCGTCGGGGAAAGAGGTGAACGGCGCGCCATTGATTTCGGGGACGGCGAAGGTCAGGGCGGTGCTGTCGCCGTTATGTTCCATAAAGCACAGGGAACGCAGGGAAAGCAGATCTTCACGCAGGCACACGCGCATTTGGGCAAAGAAGCTCTTCTGACGGGGAATAAAGATCAGGCAAATGTCCTTTTCGTCTTCGGTAACGGCATACTGTTCCCGCAACTTTTGCGGGGTTACGGTAAACCACTGCAGGATATGCCGGAGCATGGCGTTGAGCACGCGGTTTTCTTCCCCGCTGGCGCGATGCAGGGCGCTTTTGCTTCCGGCCCAGAGCCAGCCCTGCCCTTTGGCATACCATAGGCCGGAAGGTGTGGGGCTGACATATTCCCAGAGGAGGGCAGGTGCGCCGCTGTGAGCATGGTCACGTTCAAAGGCAAGATGCCCTTTGGACTCCAGGGGGCGGGGCAGAAAATCAAGCCGTTTTTCCTGCGCAAAGGTGCAGAAGAGCCTCTCAACCGCGCTGGAATTTTGCGCAAATTGCTGGAGCAGATCCGCTTGCGCGGAAAAGGGGAGCGTGCAGAGCCCGCATAGGCACCAGATAGGGAGCAAAGACAGCTTCATGGGATACCTTTTGTCTCTTCGGTTGCCGGGAACGTATAGATCTTGAATTCCGCTGTGGCGAGCTTTTCCTCTCCACAGGTCATTTCACCTTCCACTATGACTATAGCACCAACCTGGGCCACAGCCTGGGCGGAGGCACACAGGACGTCGCCAAGATGCGCCTCCTCCGTGATGTTGCAGCGCCGTATGGCGGCAAGGTAACCAACACGGTTTTGGCCGGATCCATGCAGGCCTTGGCCTGCGGCGAAGCATTGCGCCATGGCCTCAAGCAGGGCTACTGTCTCCAGTGTGCCGTCGTCACGGAGAAAGATATTGCCCTCGCGCACAGTGAAACGCGCCTGTATCCGGTTGTTCTGCACGCCGGTCAGAGCATCCAGCAGGAGCATGGGGCGGCGGTGCGGCAGCAATGCGGTGACAGCAGGGAACATGAAAGTTTACCGGCTGGCTATGCGTGCCAGTTCTATGTCGATGTCATGGCTCAGGTTGTTCACCCATCGGTTGTAGTTGGGATGGATGGTGCCGTCTCCACCAGTCCGCATGTTGTCGCTGCTCTTATATCGGATGGTGTAGTCACTAGAAGAGTAGATAATGTCCACCACGACGGTGTGTTTGCCGCGTACACGAAGAGTGGCTTCAATCGTGTTGCTGGAAATGTCACGGGCTGTCCATCCTCTCTGTGGACAGGCGGTATAAATGGCCTCACGAACCTGGGTCTGCGTCAGCTTTTTGCTGACAGAGATAACGAAGGTAGGATTGTTGATGGGAGCAGTCCTGTGACAGCCTGAGGCAGTTAAAATGCCCATGAGAACCAGAGACAGAAAGAGAGTTGTTCTACGCATGTGTGACCTCCGTTGTTGTGGGTTGTAAAGCCTGGACAAAACATTCCCGGGTGGCCCTCATCATGGCGCGATGGGGCAAAGGCTCATTTGCAAAATCTTGTGGGAAGATTGCCGGTTTCAGCTCAAGACGCAGCGGCTGTGGCGTAAAACTTTTGCCGCCGACCGGGAAAACAGCGCCGCTGTTGAAAATGACCATGGGCACCACGGGAACGTTTGCTGCGCAGGCGATGCGAAAGGCTCCCGTATGAAATGCGCCCAGAGTACCGTTGCGGGTGCGTTGCCCTTCGGGGAAAATAACCAGCGAGACGCCCTTTTTCAGGAGCGCCCTGCACTTTTGCTCCACCTTGTCAGGGGGCAAGGCTTCCACATCAATGTACTCGGCGTAACGCATCATTGGCGCATAGAAAAAGAGTTTTGTGTAGGGCCAGCTCTTGCTCAGATAGCAAAAGTTGGTGTTGGCCTGTTTGCCAAAGAGAAACAGGTCCAGGAAGGACTGGTGGTTTGCCACGATGATGCATGGCGCGTGACGCCGGGCCTCGGTACCGTTGACGACATGCACGGGCAGGACGGGACTGAGCAGGAACCACAGGACCTGGGCATAGCGGTAGGAGGCGATGCGGATGACGTGCGTACCGCCCTCCCAGTGCACCCCCCGTCCCACAAGGACGAAACACCATCCCAGGGGAAGAACAAGCGCCGTCCAAATGATGAATACGGAGAATATCCAGCAGTTTTCCGCAAAACGCCGCATTACTGTTTCATGACACCTGCGTCGCGCAGCGAGACAATAAGGGCGCAGATGTCGCCTACGGTATGTACATCGGCCAGTGCCGCGCGGTCGGGAAGTTTGAAGCCGAAAGCCTTTTCCAGCACGATGACCATATCGACAATGTCGAGGCTGTCCAAGCCCAGATCATCACGGATGTGCGCCTCGGGCACGATCCGTTCAGCATCCAGTTCAAATTCTTCGGCCAAGGTTTCCCTGACTTTTTGATAGATGAGCGCCTCGTTCATAGGTGTGCTTTCCTCGAAAAAAAGATGATTTGATAAATCTATAGGGAAAGCAAACGATCTTGTCAATTCTATGGC
>JAFZPK010000012.1 GCA_017552515.1 Deltaproteobacteria bacterium
AGATGCCGCATCTTCCAGCCCGTGAATGCTCAAAGATCAGCTTTTCCCGCAGGGCAAGCCCCCGCACGGCAATTCCTCCCGCGACAGATCCTGTGTTTTTCACTTCAGAGGCTGTCATTTTTCTTTGCTCCTTTCCGCCAGCGCGGCTATCAGGCTGTCAATTTCCTCCCGGCTGTTCTGTTCGGTGACGCAGAGCAGCCACCGCCGGTCGTTTCCGCCGTAAAGCGCGTCCGTGAGCGCAATGCCGCCGAGGATGCGCTGTTTCTCAAGGAAGTGCAGGAGATCTGCAGCGGGTTCCGGCCCTTCCACTACGAATTCGTTGAAGCTTGGAGCGGCGAAGGGGAGGGAATACCCCTTGAGCGCGGCAATCTTTTCTTTGGCATAGCAGGCCTTGGAGTAGTTCTGCACGGCGATCTCCCGCAGACCGTTTTTGCCTGCCAGAGACAGATAGACGGTAGCCATTAAGGCTCCCAGCCCGTGATTGGAGCAGATATTGGAGGTGGCCTTTTCCCGCCGGATATGCTGTTCACGGGTGGCCAGCGTCAGGACGAAGCCGCGTTTGCCTTCGCGATCTTCCGTGAGTCCCACCAATCTGCCGGGCATGGCGCGCACGTCCTGCTTGCGGACGGCGAAAAAGCCGCAGTGCGGGCCGCCAAAGGCCAGCGGCAGACCGAAGCTTTGGACATCTCCCACCACCATATCAACTCCAAACGCTCCCGGTGGTTTGAACAGCGCCAGAGAAAGTGCCTCGGGCACCGTGGCGATACATTTGACGCCGGAGACTTCCCGGATGATCGACATAAGCGCATCCCAGTCCTCCACCACGCCGAAGAAGTTGGGAGAGGCGATGATGACCGCCGCGCTCTCCCCGAGGAGAGCGCCGAGCGCTGCACCGTCGGTACGGCCATTTTCATCCAGAGGAGCCATGACGGTTTCTATGCCTGCCGCATGGCAGTAGGTGCGGACAGTTTCTCTGTAGTCGGGATGGAGCCCGGAGGAAAGCACCACCTTTTTGCGCCGTGTCAGCCGTACGGCCATCAGGGCTGCTTCCGCCGTGGCGGAGGCGCCGTCGTACATGGAGGCGTTGGCGGCGTCCATGCCGGTCAACTGGCAGATCATGGTCTGGAATTCAAAGATTGCCTGCAAGGTGCCCTGACTGATCTCCGCCTGATAGGGCGTGTAGGCGGTGACAAATTCGCCGCGTCCTGCCAGATAGTCGACGGCGGCCGGGATGAAATGCCGGTAGGCGCCGCCTCCCAGAAACGAGCTGTAGTTGTCCGCAGTGGCGTTGGAAGCGGCCATGGCGCGCAGCTCCTTGAGTATCTGCGCCTCCGAAACCGGGGAGGGCAGGTTGAGCTCGTTTTGGAGGCGCAAGTTCTGCGGCACTTCCGCAAACAACTCGTCCAGGGAAGCGCAGCCGGTGGCTTCCAGCATTTGCCGGATATCTTCCGCGGTATGAGGTGTAAAGAACATAGGATTCCCTCTTTTCAAAAGGGTTGAAAGGATTTTGACGAAAGATACTTGTTTGGGAGCGAAGCATCTGGAATGCATGTGAGATGCGGCGCTTTCTCCCACAAAAAATTAAGCCCGCATGATGCATGAATTTTTTCGGAAAGGATGGGCGCATCATGCAGGCTTTAAAGAAAAACGGCGTTTTTTGCGCTTAATCGTCGTCGTTTTCGATGTATTCCTCGTATTCCTCAGCGTCCATGAGGTCGTCCAGCTGGGCGATATTGTCGGCGCGAATTTTGATCATCCAGCCATCATCATAAGGTGAAGTATTGATTTTTTCGGGATTGTCGGGCAGCTCCTCGTTGATTTCCTCAACTACACCGCTGACCGGAGCGTACACGTCGGAAACAGCCTTGACCGATTCCACAACGCCGAAGGCCTTGCCGGCTTCCACACGGGTTCCCACAGCCGGTAGTTCTACAAACACGATGTCACCCAGCACTTCCTGGGCATGATCGGTGATGCCAACGGTGCAAAGATCATCGTCTGCCATTGCCCACTCATGATCTTCGGTGTAGCGCAGATCTTCCGAAATATCCATGACGTATTCTCCTTGTGTTGAATTGGGCGCGTCTTTGAACGCGCAGTGACATTTTGGGGATTCTTATTTCAATTTCATACAAAAGGTGGTTTGACGACGGCGGCTGCCCGATGGCGGCCATGAATGTCGATGGACAACATACCTGCCTTTGCGGCGCTGCTTTCCACCAACGCGATGGCGATGCCCTGTTTGAGCGATGGCGACATGGTGCCGCTGGTGACAATGCCAACCTTGCGATCGCCGTCGAAGACCTCATAACCTTCTCGTGGTATGCCACTTTCCTGCATTTTCAGGCAAATGCTGCGGCGCGGCACGCCTTCCTGCTTCATTTGGGCGAGTACTGCCTTGCCGACGAAGTCGGGTTTGTCGAGTTTGGTCACCCAGCCCAATCCCGCCTCCAGCGGGGTAATGGTATCGTTCAGCTCATGCCCGTAAAGCGAGTACTTCTTTTCCAGTCTTAGCGTATCACGCGCGCCGAGACCGATGGGGAGCAGCTGGTGAGCTTTTCCCGCCTCCATCAATGCCTGCCAGACCTCTGCGCTTTTTCCCCGCGGCACGTAGAGTTCGAACCCATCTTCCCCGGTGTAACCGGTGCGGGAGATAAGCGTTTCTATCCCTGCGACCTTGCCCGGAGCAAAATGAAACGTTTTGATGGTTTCCAGCGGGATATTGGCGAGCGGCGCAAGAATCGCGGCAGCCTTGGGACCTTGCAGTGCCAGCAGGCCGTAGGAACTGCTCAGGTTTTCCACCGTGCAGGAAAAGCCATACTTGCCGGCGATGGAGCGCATCCAGGTGAAATCATCGTCGCAACGGGAGGCATTGACGCAGAACAGGTAACGCTCGGCACCCAGTTTGTAGACGGTCATGTCGTCCACAACGCCTCCTTCCGGATAGCAGACCAGCGTGTATTGCACCTGGCCGGGAACAAGCGTTGAGGCATCGTTGGTCGTGAGCCGCTGGATGTAGTCAAGCGCGTCTTTGCCTTCCACCAGAATTTGCCCCATGTGGCAAACGTCGAAGAGTCCGGCGTTCTTCCGTACAGTGAGGTGTTCTGTAATGACGCCGGTTGGATAGGTAACTGGCATTTCCCAACCTGCAAACGGTACCATTTTGGCGTTCAGTTGCCGGTGTATTTCGTTGAGCGGTGTCTTTTTCAGCATTGGCAGTTTCCCCCTCTCCATGACATGAAAAATGACAGTTTTTTAAGGAACAGCGTTTTGGGCCTTTTTCTAAGCTTTTTGGGACTATGCCCGAAAAAATCTGGCAAGTCTTGACGTAAAAGTCAAAGTATTTCTCAAAGGATATGAAAAGAACGAACAATATGACCGAAAACGTTGCATATCAGCAGAAAATGCCCGCGCGCTCCAGGATCTCCGGGATGCGTTTTTCCTGCCCCAGCGTCATCAGATGGACGCCCTGGCATTCGGTGTGTGCCTGGCGAACCAGTTCAGCCGCAATGGCGACACCCTCCTCCAGCGGATCGGCGGCCTTTTCCAGCCGCTCAATCAGATTGGGTGGCACTCGCACGCCCGGAATCCGCTCGTTGAGAAACCTGCACATTTTGGCGCTTTTGAGCAGCAGGACTCCCGCAATGACTGGTACGCCCAGAGGCCGTGCCGCCGCCATGAAACGGGACATCTTCTCCGCATCAAACACCGCCTGGGTCTGAAAGAAGCGCGCGCCGGCCAGTACTTTCTTGTGAAATTTCTGAAACATGAGTTCAAAAGGCTCGGCGGCGGGCATGGCAGCTGCTCCGGCAAAGAACTTTGGCGCCCCGGAAAGCGGGCGCCCGGACATGTCGTGCCCGGCATTCAGATGATGGACCGCCTCAAGCAGGTGAACGGAATCCACGTCAAAGACTGGCCGCGCCTGCGGATGATCGCCGAAGCCCGGGTGATCGCCGGAAAGCAAAAGGACATTTTCCACGCCCAGCATTGCCGCACCCAAGAGCTCCGATTGCAGCGCCATGCGGTTACGGTCGCGGCAGGTCAGCTGCAGGATCGGCTCGTAACCGGCCGCGATCAGGGTGGCAGCCACCGCCACCGGGCTGGTGCGCATATTGGCTCCCTGATTGTCGGTCACGTTGATGGCGCTTACAAAGGCCATATTTTCCGCCTGCCGGAGGATTAGCTGGGTATCCACTCCCTTGGGAGGGGCGATTTCGGCGGTGATCACGAATTTTCCAGCGCTGAGCTGTTCACTGAAACGGGACATGGTCTCTCTTTGTTTTCTGTTCAAGATTGCGTTGAAAGGAGTGTGCCCGGCGACACAGCCCCGAAGTGCAATCTTGTTTGGTCTGTTTCTCGGAAATAGAGCAGTTACGCGGTTTTGGCAATACAAAAAATCGCCTGTGGCGTTTTTGCCCGAAGAAGTTTTTTGTAAGGCTCTTCGCAGGCGCCTTTTGATCTTTTCCAGGAAACAGGCACGGTTGAATTCCCTGTTTTTCCTCTGCGCCTGACAAAGGAGCAGGAGAAAAACGTTCCATTCTCAGGGATTCCTGCCGCCCGGATCCGGACAGGCAGGGTTGGAATAGCTGGTCAGCCGGGCCGTCAAAACGCCTATGGTGAGCTGTGCTTCAATTTCGACGGGAATGCGGCAGGCATTGTCGGTCAGCCACAGCGTGGCTTTGTCGCCTTTTTCGTATACGTCCTTAATCTGGGCGACGGGCCGCACTTTCAGCGTAGGGACTTCTCCAAAGAGAGAATGCCGTGTTTCCCGCCCCAGCAGCTTCATCGTCACCGGATGGCTCTGCCTGCTGACGATGGTGGGCACAACAATGCCGCCGCCTTCCGTCAGCTTGAGCGCCCGGGTGATGATGAAGGCGGACATTTCGTTGTAGCCCCTGGCGGAATACTGTTTTTCCTTGCGCTGGTTTTTCCGGTAGCGCAGCACGCCGGCTTTCTGATCGTAGCGGGTCGCACGGGTCGTCGTTTTTTGCTTGAGGCCTTCCGTTTGTTTTGCCTGGTAAAGACGGGGCAGTTTCAGCGGCCCGCTTACCAGACAGCGGAAATAATCATCCACCGGATAGATGGTCTGTACCGCGCCGGTACTGATGACTCTGGCGACGAGATTGTAGACATCGGGGCGGGAGCGTTCCTGAACAATTTCCAGATGCACATCGCCGATTTTGACGCCGCCGCTCCAGCTGACCTCATAGTGCAGCTGCTCCTTTCCGGAAAAGATGACGGAGAGGGTTTTGGACAGGAGCTGGCCGCTTGCAAGTTCCGGTGCTGCAGCGCAGACGGGCGCGGCGAAGAGAACGGTTAAACAAAGTATCAGAATTTTGAAGGCCATGACTTTTAATAGGGAAAATGCTGTTCAAAGTGCACTTACATTACACCGTCAGTTTGCCCGGCGGCAATTTGCGCTGCCAGTCCCGGGGCGGCACGATGCGGTTGAAGACGCCGCCGCGTCCTTCGCTTTTCAGCCGATCATAGATCTGACACCAGGCGCAGTCGAGTTCACGATCGGTTTCGCACTTGCCGTCTTCCATGCCGCCGCAGGGGCCGTTGAGCAGTCCCTTGGGACAGAGCGTGGCCGGGCAGATGCCGCCGGTTTCGTTGAGCAGGCAGGCGCCGCAGATGGAACACTTCTCCTCGAACTGGCCGATGCGGCGAATATTGCCCAGAAACAACGTATCCAGAGCACCCACCACCCGTTTGCCGGATTTCAGGGCCACCGAATGCACGCCGGCGCCGCAGGCCATCACCAGAATGGCATCCGCCTCATCCACCTGGGCGCGGTGATCGCGTAAGTCGCGGGCGGTGCGGTTGATATTGCAGGGGCTATCGATAACGGCGCTGCCGGTTACCTGCCGGCCGTTGGCCATAAGCCATTCCTCCATGCGATCCACTTCCTCTTCTCCGCCCGATTTGCAGGCGGTGGCGCAGGCGGAGCAGCCAATCAAAAACAATGTGTGTAGTCCTTCCAGATGAAGAAGCAGTTCCTCGTAACTTTTGCGCTGGCTGACGATCATGTTGCCCCCAAAGGTTCCTTTCTGTTCGTTTGTCTCTCTTTTGAAGCAACCTACCTTTCCCTCCTTTAGGGGGAAGGGCAGGGATGGGGAGGATAAACATGATATCCCAATCGTCTTCCCTCCCCAAGCCTTCCCCCGCAAGCGGAGGGAAGGCCGCCAAGTTAAGCTTCCCTCCTTTATGCGGAAGCGTTTCCGGCTGCCTTGCTGCGCATGAAACGCCGGTGAAATTCATCTACCCAGATCACCAGCGAGGTCGCGGCGGTGATAAGGATCCAGTCGCCCAGTTTCAGCGGCACCACGTTGAAGAACTGTCCGCCGAAATTGACAATGAAGATCTGCCCCAAAATGATGATGCTGGCGATGACAATGAAGCCGCCGCAGTTTCTAAAGTCGAAGAGGTTCCGATCACTTTCGAAAACGCGGGTGTTGAACATGTTCCAGAACTGCAGCATCACGAAGATGGTAAAGAACAGGCTGAGCTCGTACGGCGAGAGGCCGTTGCGGACGCCGATGTTGAAATGCAGCAGATCGGTCATGGACTGGATATCGCTGTGCTCGAAGATCCAGACCAGGGCAATCAGGAGCAGGAAGAACACGCCGCCGACGCCGATGATCCGGTTGCGCATGGGGGTATTGATGATGAAGCTGCTTCGGTCCCGCGGAGGATCGTTCATGACCGCCGCTGTGGGGGGCAGTGAGGCCAGTGCCATTGCCGCGAAGGTATCCATAATCAGGTTGACCCACAGCATCTGCGTCACGGTCAGCGGAGATTCCGTGCCCATGAAGGCGCCGAACAGGACGGTGAAGCAGGCCGCCACATTGACCGTCATCTGGAAGAGAATAAAGCGCTGGATGTTCTGGTAGAGGGAGCGTCCCCACATGACCGCCTTGCCGATGCTGGAGAAGGAATTGTCGATGATGGTGATGTCGCTCGATTCCTTGGCAACAGAAGTGCCGTCGCCCATGGAAAGCCCTAGA
>JAFZPK010000135.1 GCA_017552515.1 Deltaproteobacteria bacterium
CGTTGCCATGGTCCGGCCATGAAACGAGGAAAGCGCCGTCACAATGCCGCTGCGTTCCTTGCCGTACGTGTCATGGCTGTACTTGCGCGCCAGCTTGATGGCGGCCTCGTTGGCCTCCGCGCCGGAGTTGCAGAAAAAGACCTGATCGGCAAAGGTGTGGGCGACCAGCAGTTCCGCCAGTTCAATCTGGGGAGGGATGTTGTACAGATTGGAGCAATGGATCATGGAGCGGGCCTGTTTTTCAATCGCGTCCACCACTCTGGGATACGCATGTCCCAGGGCGTTGACGGCGATGCCCGCCACAAAATCAAGATAACAACGCCCGTCCGCGTCCCAAACCCTGCATCCTTCGCCGCGCACCGGCACCAGCGGAATACGGGAGTAGTTGCCAAACAACACCTTTTTGCCCAAATCAATCCATTCCTGCGACGTTTTCATGCGGTTTCCCCATAGTAATTTCGGTACCAATTCCGTGATCGGTAAAAATCTCCAGCAGACAGGCATGTTCCATACGCCCGTCAATGACATGCACCTTGGGCACACCTCCCTGCAAGGCCTTCAAACAGCAGTTCAGCTTGGGAATCATGCCCCCGGTAATAGCCCCTTCCTCAACAAGTTTCGGGATGGAAGACGCTTCCAGTTTTGAAATGAGTTCTCCCTGGCTGTTCTTGACGCCTTCCACATCGGTCAGCAGGATGAGCTTTTCCGCCCGGAGTGCCGCCGCCATTTCGCCCGCCACCAGATCCGCGTTGATGTTGTAGGTTTCCCCCTGCAACCCGCAGCCGATGGGTGCGATAACCGGGATGAAATTTTCCCGGCTGACCAATGACACGATTTCGGGGTGGATTTCCGCCACCTCACCGGCCAGGCCGGCGTCAATGATCTCCGGCGCCAGCGTCTCCGGATTGACGACCCGCAATTCCAGCTTGCGCCCGACAATCAGATGATCGTCCTTGCCGGAAAATCCGATGGCGCGCCCGCCAAAACGATTGATGTTGGCGACGATCTCCTTGTTCAGCTTGCCGCCCAGAACCATTTCCACCACGTCCATCGTCTCGGCATCGGTCACCCGAATACCCTGGATGAACGGCGTATCCTTGCCCAGAAGTTTCAGCATCCGCCCGATCTGCGGTCCCCCGCCATGCACGATGACCGGGTTGATGCCGATATACTTCAGCAGCACCACATCCTGGGCAAAACGTTCCTTGAGATTTTCATCCGCCATGGCGTGACCGCCATACTTGATGACGATGGTGCGTCCGAAAAACCGCCGGATATACGGCAACGCCTCCATCAAAATCCGTGCTTTTTCAATCGTCGTTTTCATGATCCCGATCCGCCCTCAAGCGCTGTTTCCCTTAAAAATTACAAAATATAACGCGCCACATCATCGTCCTGCGAGATATCCTCCAGCCGGGCGCGCACATAGTCTGCATTGATGGTAATGTCCTTCTCGGTCCGGTCCGGCGCATCAAAGGAAATTTCATCCAGGAGCTTTTCCATGATGGTGTGCAAACGCCGCGCGCCGATATTCTCCATGCGGTTGTTGACCGCCGCCGCGGTACGGGCGATCTCCCGGATGGCGCCATCCTCGAAATGCAGCCGGATCCCCTCGGTCGCCATCAATTCCTCATACTGGCGCAAAAGCGCATTGCGCGGCTCCGACAAGATCCGGATAAAGTCGTCCTCCGTGAGCTTGTCCAGCTCCACCCGGATGGGGAAACGCCCCTGCAATTCGGGAATCAGATCGGAGGGCTTGGCTACATGAAAAGCCCCGGCGGCGATAAAAAGCACATGATCCGTTTTGACCGGGCCGTACTTGGTATTGACCGTCGCGCCCTCGACAATCGGCAGGATGTCGCGCTGCACCCCTTCCCGGGAAACCTCCGGGCCATGGCCGCCTTCGCGGCTGGCAATCTTGTCGATCTCGTCGATGAAGATGATTCCGCTCTGTTCGGTGCGCTCCTTGGCCAGGGCCGCTACCTTGTCCAGATCCACCAATTTCTCGGCTTCGGCCTCGATCAGCACCTCCCGGGCCTCGGACACCTGCATGTGCCGCATCTTGGTCTTTTTCGGGAAGATGCTGCTGAACATCTCGCGCATATCCATCTCGTCGCCGCCCTGCGCCGTAAAGATCTCCATGGTGGGCATGCGGGTTTCCTGGGTTTCTACTTCCACCACCCGCTCCTCCAGATGCCCCTGCCGCAAAAGGCGGCGCAGTTTTTCCCGGGTACCGCTCCGGCTCTCGGAGGCTCCTGCCTCCTCTTCAGATTCGTTTTCCTTCCTGCGCTGGGACGGCAGCAGCAGGTCGAGCAGCCGTTCCTCGGCCAGATCCTCCGCGCGGATACGGACACGCGCCTCCTCTTCCTCGCGCACCATGTGTACCGCCAGTTCCATCAGATCGCGCACCATGCTTTCCACGTCACGACCGACGTAACCAACTTCGGTGTACTTGCTGGCCTCAACCTTGATAAACGGCGCCTGCGCCAGTTTGGCCAGCCGCCGGGCGATTTCGGTTTTCCCCACGCCGGTGGAACCTATCATGATGATATTCTTCGGCACGATCTCGTCACGCAGATCCTCCGCCACCTGACGCCGGCGCCAACGGTTCCGCAAAGCGATGGCCACGGCGCGTTTGGCCTTGTTCTGGCCAACAATGTAGCGATCCAGCTCGGACACGATTTCACGGGGAGTAAAGTTGTTCACGGCAACGTCTCAATGGTTATGGTGTGGTTGGTATAGATGCAGATGTCTGCGGCGATCGTCAGGGAACGCTCGACAATGTCCCGGGCCTCCAGCGTGGAATCGCCCAGCAGCGCGCGGGCCGCGGCCAGCGCATAGGGGCCCCCGGACCCGATGGCTGCCACTCCGTCATCAGGTTCAATCACATCTCCCGCCCCGGAGAGGATCAGCGTGGTCTGCGCATCCGCAACGATCAGCAGCGCTTCCAGGCGGCGCAAGATCTTGTCGGCGCGCCAGTCCTTGGCCAGCTCCACCGCCGCCCGCACCAAATTATCCTGAAATTCCCGCAGCTTGCCCTCAAAGCGGTCAAACAGGGTAAAGGCATCAGCCGTACTGCCGGCAAATCCCGCTACCACCCGATTCTCGGCAAGCCGCCGCACCTTGCGGGCGGTCCGTTTCATGACCGTATTGCCCATGGTCACCTGACCGTCACCGCCGATGGCCACCTTCCCGTTTTTACGCACGCAGAGAACGGTCGTTCCTTCAAACATGTGACCTCGCACTGACAAGGAAAAGAAGCGTGAACGTCATTATTGCTTCCAAATTTCCGAAAGATGGTCGTTCAAGACCGCGCCACCATACCGCGCACCAGCTCTTCCGCCGCCTGCAGGGCCGCATCCAGCTGCTCTGGACGATTGCCGCCCGCCTGCGCAAAATCGGGACGTCCGCCCCCCTTGCCGCCGACCAGCGCAGCCAATTCCCGCACCAGATTGCCGGCATGAAGTTTTCCAGCTAGATCTTTGGTCACTCCCGCCAAAAGGCTCACTTTGCCGCCGTCCGCGCATCCCAGTACAACCGCGCCGGAACCCATCCGATCGCGCAGCTGGTCCACCATATCCCGCAGGTTCTTCGAATCGGATGCCGCAACCCGCGCCACCAGCAGTTTCACACCCGCGACATCCCTGGCCAGATCCAGCATATTCCCCGCCTGCTCGGCGGCCTGTTTGCCCTTAAGCTGCTCCAGTTGGCGTTCCAGTTCCTTTTCATGGTCCAGCATCTGCCGCAAACGAACCGCCAAATGGGCCCGATCGCTTTTGAGCAGTGCCGCAGTCTCGTCAAGCAGGGCCGTCTCACGCTCCATGGCTTCGATGGCACAGGCTCCGGTCACCGCCTCAATACGGCGCACGCCGGCCGCGACGCCGCTTTCCTGCACGATCCGGAAACAGCCAATATCGCCGGAAGCGCCGACATGGGTACCACCGCACAGTTCCCGGCTGTAGTCTCCCATGGCCACTACCCGAACCGTTTCTCCATACTTTTCTCCAAAAAGCGCGGTGGCACCGCTGGCCACCGCCTCTTCCACCGGCATCTCCGTTACGTTAACCGGATAGTTGGCACGGATCCGGGTATTGACCTCCCGCTCTACCGCCGCGATATCGTCCGGCGTCAGCGCGGAAAAATGGATAAAGTCAAAACGCAGACGCTCCGGGGTAACGAGCGAACCCGCCTGTTTGACATGGTTGCCCAAACGCCGTACCAGAGCCGCCTGCAGCAGATGGGTCGCACTGTGGTTGAGCGCGGTGGCCGTTCGGTTTTCCCGATCCACGGTCAGGGTGACCCGATCGCCCGTACGGAAACAACCGCCTTCCACCGTAACCTGATGCACAATGAGATTTGGTGCCGGCTTACGGGTTGTGCGTACCGTCCCCCGGGCCGAAGCGGAAGCTATAAGCCCTTTGTCGCCCTGCTGGCCGCCCGATTCGCCATAAAAAGGAGTGAGCGCCGTCACTATCTCGACACTCTCACCTTCCCGCGCCTCCCCTGTCAAAGCGCCATCCGAAAGGATCGCCAGCACTTCGGATTCTCCGCAGAGCTGCCCATAACCGACAAAGGCGCTCCGGATCCCGTCCTGCAGCAGCTCCTTGTAGATAGTTCCGACCGCTTCCTCACCGGAACCTTTCCAGTGGCCACGCGCCTTTTCCCTCTGCTCTTCCATACAGCGCTCGAAGCCGGCATCGTCCATACCGATTCCCTCCCCGGCGACGATATCGGCCGTCAAATCCAGTGGAAAACCAAAGGTATCGTACAGGCGAAAGGCCACTTCACCGCTCAGAACATCGCCGGGATGCAAGCCCTGCAGTTCATTGTTCAAAAGACGCAGACCATTATCCAGAGTCTGCAGAAAACGTTCTTCCTCGTTGCGCGCCACCTTGGCCACATAGTCACGCCGCTCATGGAGCTCCGGATATGCATCCCGCATAATATCGGCGACCTTGAGCACCACCTCGCACAGCACCGGACGATCAAAACCCAGGTTCCGGGCATGCCGCGCGGCACGCCGCATGATACGCCGCAAGACATAGCCACGCCCCTCATTGCTGGGAAGCACGCCATCGCTGATAAGAAAGGCCGTTGAACGGCTATGATCGGCAACAACCCGCATGGCGATGTCATCCTGTTCGTTCTCGCCGTACACCTTGCCGGAGAGCCGCTCAACCTCGGCAATAACACTGCGCAGGAGATCGCCATCGTAATTGCTTCTCTTCCCCTGCAACACCGCCGCGATCCGTTCCAGCCCCATGCCGGTATCAATCGAGGGCCGGGGCAGCGGGGTCATCACCCCTTCAGCATCGCGGTTGAACTGCATGAACACCAGATTCCACAACTCCAGATAGCGATCACAATCACATTGTCCAATCCCGCAATTAGGACCGCAGGCCATCTCTTCTCCCTGATCGATGTGAATTTCCGAACAGGGACCGCAGGGCCCCGTATCCCCCATGGACCAGAAGTTGTCCTTCTCGCCCATACGGACTATCCGCTCCTCCGGGACTCCTATCATGTCCTTCCACAGCTGGTAGGCCTCATCATCATCGCGAAACACGGTGATCCACAGCCGCTCCTTGGGCAAACGCAGCTCGCTGGTGAGAAATTCCCACGCGAAACTGATGGCATCGCGCTTGAAATAGTCTCCAAAAGAGAAGTTTCCAAGCATCTCGAAAAAAGTATGATGCCGGGCGGTATGCCCAACATTTTCCAGATCGTTGTGTTTTCCGCCGGCGCGCACACATTTCTGGGCACTGACCGCTCGTTTGTAGTCCCGGGTTTCATGTCCCAAAAACAGATCCTTGAACTGATTCATCCCGGCGTTGGTGAACAACAGCGTCGGATCGTTATGAGGAATGAGCTGGGAGGATTTGACCACGGTATGGCCACGATCCATGAAAAACTTTAAAAAACGCTGACGAATTTCATTTCCGGTCATCATACGATTTTCCTTAAAAGTTCCTTATGTTTTGGCTTCTTCTCGATTCAACAAGAAGGCCTGAAAAAAATTACGACTGTTCTTTCCGGCGAGACTGTTCGTACAGTGCCTGCAAGACCACATCCCGAGAGAATCCCCGGCGAAGAAAATAGCCGAGCACCCGATTTTTGCTTCGCATGTCGGCCTGACGAAAATCAAAACCGGC
>JAFZPK010000136.1 GCA_017552515.1 Deltaproteobacteria bacterium
CAAGAGAAGGTATCCGAAGAAGTCTTTTGACCGCCGAAGACCGGATGCTGGCGCAGGTTTTCCAGGAGAAGCGCCGTCGCCAGGCCGTTGATGACGCCGGTTATAAGCGCTGCCGACAGAAAGGCGGGCGCCAGATGCCACAGGCCGGCATGCCGCATCAGCAGCCACGAGGCGACCACAAGCTGGGCGCAGATATGGCCGACTGCTCCCAAGGCCGAAACGCCTACCGGACCGATGGCCGAGCCCCCCAGGACTTTGGCGGGCGTCATGATCGCCAGCGCCGTCACCCCCCCCACAAGGGACAGCAGAAATCCGGGAGAGAAGAGGTTGCCCAGAAGCAGTGAGCCAATGAGAATCCGTGCCAGAGTAACCGTCCAGGCGGCTGCGGCGTCATACAGAAAGAGCGCCGTCAACGACAGAATATTGGCGAAACCCGGACGCAGACCCATAATGGGCGAGGGCAGCAGGGCTTCCAGCGTGTGGATGACCACCGCCAGCGCAATAAACAGCGCCAGAAAAATGTCCCGCCGGATTTTCTCCAGCTCAGCGGCTGAGCAGGTCATAGCCTTTCCTTTCCGAATAGGCGCCTTCCACACGCACGATCAGCCGGTTGGGAACACAGGCGATCCACTCGCCGGCTCGGGAGATGGCGGCCATCCGTACACAGATCTTGTCCCGGCACCCGGCTTCGCGCACCCGGACCGCGCCGTTGGCGACGACAAGCGTTATTCCCCCCGCCGGACCATCCAGAAAGACCTCTTTGGTCTCGTGGAGCGTCGCGGTAAAGAGAACGGCCCCCTCCCGCTCCACGACGATCCGGGTTCCCGCCGGACGCTGCGCCAAAGCAGCCCAGGAGGCGCAGGTCAGCCCCAACAGCAGGGCCAGTATCCACCTGTCCAGCCAGGTGCTGTGCCGCCACAGCAGTTTTATTGCTCCCATGCCGTCTCCAGGCCGGCTGTGCGATACACATTCCCGTCCGCGCCGATGATCAGCCCCTCTGCATCAGGGGTTTTTTCCAGAAGCGCGATGCCCTTTTGCGGACCCAGAACAAAGGCTGCGGTTGCCAGGGCATCGGCCAGCGCGGCCGACGGAGCCACCACGGTCGCGCTTTGGGAGGCGCGCGCCGGCCAGCCGGTGCGCGGATCGAAGAGATGGTGATAGCGAACGCCGTCCAGCTCGAAAAAGCGTTCATAGTCGCCGGAAGTGACGACCGCCACGTCGCGCAGGGCCAGCGATCCGACAATGCCGCCCGGTTTGCGGGGATGCTGGATTGCTATGCGCCACGGTTTCTCGCCGTGTCCGCCCAGGAGGCGCAGATCGCCTCCGGCGTTGACGGCGGCCTGCCGCACTCCCGCCGCCTTCAGCGTCTCATAGGCGCGATCGATGGCGTAGCCCTTGGCAATACCTCCCAGATCCACCATCGTTTCCGCAAAACGGCGGCTGACTTGCCCGTTGCGCAGCGCAATCGCGTCCATGCCGCTTCCCGCCAGCGCCGTACGGATGGCCTCCTGTGATGGCACGGCTTTTTGCGTGCCATCCATGGGCCACAGCATTTTCAGCCGCCCCAGCGTCATGTCGAAGGCGCCGCCGCTGGCGCGTGACACCTCCAGCCCCAGAGAGACAATCGCTGCGGTTTCCGGCGCGACTTTCGTTTCCCTTTGGGCGTTGATGCGCGCCACGTCACTGCCTTCCCGGAACAAACTGGTCAGTCGCTCGATGCGCGCTATTTCGTCAAAGGCCCTGTCCACAACTTGCGGCAGCGGCGCGCCGCCGGCATCCGTCACGGTGATCTCCACCACCGTATCCATCAAAATGCGGCTGCGGCGGAACTCCTTTGGCGTATCGCCGCCCAGGCTGCGCAAGCCAACAATGGCCAGGGCAACAAGCAGCGCAAACAACAGAAAGGTATTACGGGTGGACATGGTTACAACTCTTCGTCTTCGACGATTTCGCCGATAAGATCATAGTCGGAGGAATCGGTAATGCGCAGCGGCACAATATCGCCCACGACGGCCTGGCCGGCGGTGATGTACACCTGGCCGTCCACGTCCGGCGCCTGGCGGGCGCAGCGTCCCCGCAGCAGCAGGTCGGTTTCCTCGTTGACGCCCTCGACAAGCACGGGTTCCACTTTGCCAATCAGGGCGCGGTTTTTCCGGAAGGAAATTCTCTTTTGAGCCTTCATCAGCCGATCGAGGCGCAGCTTGCTGATGCGCGCCGGAATCTGATCCGGAAATTCGGCCGCGGGAGTCCCTTCCTCGCGCGAGTAGCGGAAGACGCCGATGCGATCAAACCAGCCTTCCTGCACGAAGTCGAGCAGGCGCGCGAACTGGGCGTCGGTTTCTCCCGGAAATCCCGCAATCAGGGAGGTGCGCAGCGTGACATCGGGAATCCGCGCGCGCAGTTTTTCAAGCAGGGCGCGGATTCCGGCGGAATCCGTATGGCGGTTCATGCGTCCAAGAATTTCGTCGTCAATATGCTGGATGGGGATATCCAGATATTTGCAGATCTTTTCTTCTCCCGCCACCAGGTCGATCAGTTCATCGTCAATACCCGCGGGATGGGCGTAGAGAACGCGCAGCCAGCCCAGATCGTCAATCCGCGTCAGTTCCTTGAGCAGCGCGCCCAGTTCGCGTTTTCCGCGATCCAGGCCAAACGCGGTAACATCCTGGGCGACCAGATTGATTTCACGCACACCGGAAGCCACCAGCTGGCGGGTTTCCTCCACTACCGAGGCAATTTCGCGTGAACGCAGAGGCCCCCGCAGGGAGGGGATAACGCAGTAGGCGCAGTGATTGTCGCAGCCTTCGGAAATTTTTACGTAGGCGGAAAAAAAGGGCGAGGAACGGGTGCGCGGCGTGGTGTGATCGTAAAGATAGGAGCTTTTGTCCACCGCCACCGTCCGCTGTTCAAGCGCCTGTTCCAGCAGTTCGGCAACATGGGGAATTTCGCCGATGCCGAACAGCAGATCCACCTCCGGCAGTTCCCGCATCAGCGTTTCGCTGTAACGCTGCGGCAAACAGCCGCAAACCGCCAGCAGGCGGCAGGAACCCTTGGTTTTATATTCTGCCGCATCCAGAATCGCGTCGACCGATTCTTCCTTGGCCTCTTCGACAAAGGCGCAGGTGTTGATCAGGATGATGTCCGCCTGCGCTTCGTCGGTGACGATGGCATAGCGCTCCTTGGGCAGGTGCCCCAGCATGACCTCGGAATCGACCAGGTTTTTGGGGCATCCCAGGCTTATCATGTAGATGTTCAGCTGTTTCACAGTTGTTTTTCCGCTCCCGCTCAAGTGGTCTTTAGTCGTTTTAAAAGTTGGTCTGAAACTGCTCCGGCGTAAGGATTTCCGTGCCGGCTGGCGGTTTGAACCGGAAATCCGCCGCCTTCACGCCGCCGTTGATGACCGGATTGTAAAAGTGGATGAAATTGCGATCCCCGTTGACGTTGGTGAGCAAAATCGTTTTCAGGGGAAAGACGGGCGCCGCTGAGGCGACGGCTGAGCGCGGCACCACCACCACCAGGGAGGCCATCAGCGCCGTCTGGTATTTGGGCAGCAGGAGCAGACGGTAATCACCGTCCTGATCTTTCCGTACATCGGCCCAGCCGATGGTGAACACCTGCTCCAGCGTGCCGATATGGGTGAGGAAGAGCAGCGGATTGTCACCCTTTTCCGTCAGTGCCTCGCGGGATTCCGAACGGATCGCCTGCCGGTTTTCCGGGATATGCAGCCACACCGTGCGGCCGTCCGAAACGATCCGCTGCTGGTGCGGCACCGTATATTCCCAGTTGAACAGCGGCGAAACCAGTTTGGTTTCGCTTGCCGGCAGAAACTTGAACATCGTTTGCCCCCGCGCTTCCTGACGCTGCCCCAGCGAGGCGATCTCCGATTCCTGAACGAAGTTGGCGCGGAAGGCGCTGATCGCCGGAAGTCCTTTTCCGGCCGGTTTGAAGGCGCGCTCCAGGGCCGCAACAACGCGCTGAAGCGATTCGGTCTCCGCGTTTGCGGAGGGCGCCGCCATCATCACCAACACCATCAGAAGAAGAACAATCAATCCTGATGCTTTACGATGAAAGATCATGAGAAAAAGACTCCTTCCCAAAAAATTATCCGGCAAAATGATCAAAGCCCTTGCGTGCCGGGCGGTATTCCTCTCCATTGGCGGTTCTGACCGTCAGGATGCCGGATCCTGAGGTGATGACGCCGATCCGGCTCAAGGCAAGGCCGCTTTTCTGCGCGGCTTCCGGAATCAGGTGCTCCCGTTCGGGAGGCACGGTGAAGAGCAGCTCGTAATCCTCGCCGCCGCCCAGCGCCAGCCGCAGCAGTTTCCGGTCGCTCTGCAGGAGGGCGCGGAACGGTTCCGACAGGGGAAGCGCCTCCTCGTCCACCAGCGCGTCCACCGAGCCCGAACGCTCCAGAATATGCCCCAGATCCGAGACCGGTCCATCGGAAACATCGATCATGGCGGAAGGAATGCCAGCGGCGCTTAAAATTGGTCCCAACCGGGTACGCGCCTGCGGGTTGATGTGCCGCTCCAGCAAAAAGGGATCCACCGGTTTGCCCTCCTGCAGGAGGTGCAGGGCCAGGGCGCTGTCTCCCAGTGTGCCGGATACGTAGATGGCGTCACCGGGACGGGCGCCGTCGCGCGGCACAAAACGCCCCTTGGGCACGCTGCCCTCCACCGTCACGGAAATGGCTATCGGGCCCGATGAGGAGCAGGTGTCTCCGCCCACCAGCGTAACCTGATAGAAGCGGCAGGCATCCAGAAAACCGGCGACAAAGGCGTCCAGCTGTTCCAGCGGCAGGGTGCCGGGAAAAGCCAGCCCCAAATACAGATGATGGGGCGTTCCGCCCATGGCGGCGACATCACTGACGTTGACCGAAACGCTTTTGCGTCCCAAGTTGGCAAAGTCAGTCCATTCCCGACGAAAATGGATGTCCTCGACGAGCATGTCGGTGGTGGTCAACAGCAGGTGATCCGGCGGCAGCTCCAACACCGCGCAGTCATCACCTATACCGCGCACCACTCCGGCCGTCTCCGCCGAAGAGGCAACGCCGGCACGGATGCGATCAATGAATCCGAATTCTCCCAGTTCCGCCATTTTCATTTTTTCTCTTCCTCCAACAGTATTTGGGCAAAAACTTCATCGACGGTTTCCACTTCACGCAGGATCAGCTTTTTGGTCAGGTTTGCAGGTAACTCTGCAAGATCCTTATGGTTTTTGCGGGGAATGAGCACTGTGGTGATCTTGGCCCGTACCGCCGCAAGCAGCTTTTCCTTGAGGCCGCCGATGGGCAGCACCTTGCCGCGCAGGCTGATTTCGCCGGTCATGGCCATGTCGCCGCGTGCCTTCCGGCCGGTGAAGGCGGAGGCAATGGCGGAGGCGATGGTGATGCCGGCGCTGGGGCCGTCCTTGGGAATGGCACCGGCCGGGACATGCACATGCACATCCTTTTGCGTGAACAGCTCCGGATCGATGTGAAGCTCCTCGGCGTGGGCGCGCACGTAGGAAAAGGCCGTCTGGGCGCTTTCCTTCATGACGTCGCCCAGATGGCCCGTCAGGTTGATCTGCCCCTTGCCCTCCATGATCTCGACTTCAATGTACAGCACGTCACCGCCTACTCTTGTCCAGGCCAAACCGGTGCAGACGCCAACTTCGTCGTTGCGGCGCTCCTCTTCCGGCTGAAAACGCGGTGGTCCCAGAAATTTTTTCAATGATTCCGGAGAAATGACTTTCGGTGCTTTGCGTTCTTCGGCGATCCTCCGCGCCACCTTGCGGCAGATGCGCCCGATCTCGCGTTCCAGGTTGCGCAAGCCCGCCTCCGCGGTGTAGGCGGAGATCAGCTTGCCGATGGTTGCTTCCGAAAAGTGCAGGGAGTTTTTCTCCAGGCCGTTGGCCTCCAGCTGCCGTGGAATCAGAAAACGCCTGGCGATGGCTGTCTTTTCTTCGGACGTATAACCGGAAAGCCGGATAATTTCCAGGCGGTCTTGCAGCGCTGAGGGAATGGGATCCGCCAGGTTGGCGGTCACGATAAACAACACCTTGGAAAAATCGAAGGGAAGATTGATGTAGTGATCGGAAAAGGCGTTGTTCTGTTCCGGATCCAGCAGCTCCAGCAAGGCGGCCGAGGGATCGCCACGAAAATCCTTGGTGAGCTTGTCTATCTCGTCCAGCATGAAAACCGGATTGTTGGTGCCGCACTGCTTGATGCCCTGAATGATTCGTCCGGGCAAGGCGCCGAGATAGGTGCGGCGGTGGCCGCGGATCTCCGCTTCGTCATGGATGCCCCCCAGGGAAACCCGGAAAAATTTGCGGTCAAGGGCCCGGGCAATGGATTTGCCCAGGCTGGTTTTCCCCACGCCCGGCGGCCCGATGAAGCAGAGAACCGGCCCTTTCGGTTCTTTGGTCAGTTTGCGCACGGCGAGGAATTCCAGGATGCGTTCCTTGATCTTGTCCAGTCCGTAGTGATCCTCGTTCAGAACCTTGGCCGCCTTTTTCAAGTCCAGATTATCCTCGGTGGAACGGTTCCACGGCAGGCTCACCAGCCAGTCCAGGTAGGTATAGACGATGCTGTATTCCGCCGTTTCGGCGTGCATCATCTCCATGCGGCGCAGCTGCTTTTCCGCTTCGGCCTGAACCTTCTCCGGCATGCCCGCTTCCTGGATCTGAGTGCGGAAATTTTCTATGTCCTCGTTCTTGGAGTTTTTCTCGCCCAACTCGGCCTGCAGGGCGCGCATCTGTTCGCGAATAAAGTAGTCGCGCTGATGACGGTTCATCTCTTCCTGCGCCTGATCCTGAATGCGTTTTTGCAAACGGAGCTTTTCAATCTCCGCAACCAGAATGATGTGCAGTTCCCGTAACCGTTCCAGAGGATCGACAATTTCCAGCAGTTTCTGCAGGGATTCCGGCGGCAGGCCGGAACCGTTGGCGATGAGATCCGAAAGGGCTCCCGGTTCCTGAACATTTTTGAGCACCGAGGTTATTTCGGGAGGAAGTTTGCGTCCAAGAGAGGGCAGTTCTTCCACCAGCGTCTGTATGACCTTGACAAGCGCCTGCTCCTCTTCGGTCAGCGACCGGGGTTCCGTTTCAGGCAGGTATTCTATTCGCACCGTCCGGTACGGCATGTCACCTGTCTGCTCGGCAATCCGTCCCTTGCGAAGACCTTGCACCATGATTTTCTGCCGCCCGTCGGTTATGTTGAAGCTGCGCATGATCTGCACCACTGTGCCGATCTCGTACACGTTTTCGTTGTCCGTTTCATTTTCGGGCGGTTTCAGGGCGGAGACAAACAGCAGCCGTTCGGCATCCAGCGCCGCCTTGATCGCGGCCTGCCCCTTGCTGCTGCTGATATATAGCGGCAGAATCATGTGCGGAAAAACCACGACATCCTGAAGCGGAAGCAGGGGAAACACGGTGGAATCGGAAGGTGCGGATGATATGGCCATTTTGTATAATTCTTCTCCATAGGGATGGACGCATGACGCCTTATGCGTCTGCCTGGAACACATGCGATTTTCGCGCCAATGAAAGAGG
>JAFZPK010000013.1 GCA_017552515.1 Deltaproteobacteria bacterium
GCAGGTGCCGGAGGATTTTCACCGCAAGCAGACCATCAGCAACGGGGAACGCTACATTACGCCGGCGCTGAAGGAGTACGAGGAGAAGGTGCTGCGGGCGGACGAGCGTATCATCCAGCTGGAGTACGAAATTTTTCAGGATCTGCGTTCCCGGGTGGCGGAGCAGGGCGAGCGCCTTCAGAAAACGGCCGCCGCGCTTGCCGCGGTTGATGTGCTGGCGGCTCTGGCCGAAGTTGCGCAGGAACGCGACTATGTCCGTCCCCAGGTGGATGACGGCGACGCCATAACCATTCGCGACGGACGTCATCCGGTGGTGGAGGCGCTGAACAGCGACGAACGCTTTGTTCCCAACGATGTGGAGCTGAACGGCTCTGACAGCCAGATTTTGCTTATCACCGGTCCCAACATGGCGGGCAAATCCACCTACATGCGGCAGGTGGCGCTTATCGTGCTGCTGGCGCAGGCCGGTTCCTTTGTGCCGGCAAGCAAGGCGCATATTGGCGTGGTCGATCGGATCTTCACCCGGGTTGGCGCCAGTGACAATCTGGCGCGCGGCCAGTCCACCTTTATGGTGGAAATGATTGAAACGGCGCATATTCTCCATTACGCTACTCCGAAGAGTCTGGTGGTGTTGGATGAAATCGGGCGGGGCACCTCCACCTTCGACGGTTTGAGCATTGCCTGGGCGGTGGCGGAATATCTCCACAACACACCGGGCAAAACGGCGCGCACCCTGTTCGCCACGCATTATCACGAGCTGGCGGAACTGGCCGACACCTTGCCGCGGATCAAAAATTTCAACATCGCGGTGCGGGAGTGGAACGAACAGGTGGTCTTTCTGCGGCGGATTGTGCCGGGAAGCGCCAGCCATTCCTACGGCATTCAGGTGGCGCGTCTGGCGGGACTTCCCGGCGAGGTCATTGCGCGTGCCCGTGAAGTGCTGGAGCAGCTGGAATCGGCGCCTCCGGACAGGGAGAAGGCGGCAGGGGAGCAGGAAAGAGGACGGAAAAGCCGCAAAACGAGAGCGGGAAGCGTCCAGCTGGATCTTTTTGGTCCGCCGGAGGAAGAAGATCAGTTGCGCGTCATGCTGAAGAAGGTGGATATTAGCATGATAACGCCGCTTGAGGCCTTGAACTTTCTGGATAGGCTCAAGAAGCTTGTGTAATGTTGAGGGTGGTGTTCCCATCGTTTTTTGCGGCGGGTACACGGTGTAACGGCTGTCTTGCTGAACATGAAAGAGGAGACGGCCTTTCAAGGGAGAAAACGGAATATGAGGTGCGCACAAAGACTGCCGCGGATCAGGCTGGCTTTTCTGACCATGTGGTGGCTGCTGGTCGCGGTGGCGCTTGCCTGGGGCGAACCGCTGATCAAGACAGTGAGAACAGTTTCTTCTGCCGGTGTCGTGCAGGTGTTTGTGGATCTGAGTGAAGGCGCGGCGTTTCGTTACAGCCGGCTTCCCGGAAATGCAAAATCTGCCGCCCGGGTCTATGTGGATGTGGAAGCGGCCCCCTCTTCCGACATGCCGGTTGTCGTTGGTGCGAACAACGGCATGGTCGAGCGGATCCGGACCGGAAGACGCGGCAAAGTCACGCGAATCGTGGTTGAACTGAATCGGCTTGATGGGTACAGCGTCACATCTTCCCAGAACGGCCGTCAAATAGTGATGTCGTTTACCGCCGGAAAGGAGAGCATGCCGCCGCAGGTACGCGGGCGGCGTTCCTCCGCTTCCCCGGAAAAGCCCGCGCGTGGCCGGCTTCAGAAAGGTGATTCGTCGCGCGGTGCCAAACCGGGGCCCGTACCGGTTCCCGCAGCAACGGGCAGAAGTCGTGCTTTGCGCCGCATCGTGGTAGATGCCGGTCATGGCGGCAAAGATCCGGGCGCGATGGGTAACGGACTACAGGAGAAGGACGTTACGCTGAATGTTGCCCGCAGGCTTGCAGCAGCCATACGGGAAAATCTGGGCTGCGAAGTGGTGATGACACGGAGCAACGATGTGTTCATTCCTCTGCAGAAACGCACCGAAAAAGCCAACCAGGTTCATGCCGATCTGTTCATCTCCGTCCATGTCAACTCCAGCCCCAATAGCAAAAACCGTGGCGTGGAAACCTACTTTCTGGACTTTTCCAAAAACCGCGATGCGATGAAAGTCGTGGCCCGGGAGAATGGCACCACGCTCAAGGAAGTTGGTGATCTGCAGATAATCCTCTACGATCTCATTGCGCACTCAAAGAGCCGGGAGTCAAGTGTTCTGGCAAGCCAGGTGCAGCAGCGGATGATTGGCACGCTGAGAAGACAGTTTGGCAAGGTGGTGGAGAACAATGGGGTACGTCAGGGCCCCTTCCATGTGCTGCTGGGAGCCAACATGCCCTCCATCCTGGTGGAGATGGCCTACATCAGCAACAAGGACGATGCCGCCCTGATGCGCGATTACCGCTATCTGAACGGCGTGGTGGAAGGCATCGTGGATGGAATACGGGGATATAAATCCAAAATGCATCCGCTGGATCCGTGACATTGAAGTCTTCGACGGCCATTTTTTCAAAAAAGGAGTTTCCATGCGTTATCTGAGTACCCGCGGCCGTGTCGGCGGCCTTTCTTTTGAGGATGCGGTGTTGATGGGACTGGCCGATGACGGCGGCCTGCTTCTGCCGGAAAGCATTCCCGTCATTCCGGAGAAAACATTGCATGACTGGGCGCAGCTTTCTTACAGTGATCTGGCCTTCAACATTCTTTCACTCTATGCTGACGATATTCCTCCGGAAACCCTGCATGCACTGATTACGCGCGCCTATGCGGGTTTCGACCATCCGGAGATAACGCCGGTCGTGCAGAGGGATGATCTCTACATTCTGGAACTGTTTCACGGGCCGACGCTGGCCTTCAAGGATTTGGCCCTCCAGTTTCTGGGAAACCTGTTCGAGTATCTTACGGAAAAAAACGGATCGAGAATGAACATCCTCGGCGCCACCTCCGGGGATACGGGCAGTGCCGCCATTTGCGGCGTCCGCGGCCGGAAGAACATCAACATCTTCATCCTGCATCCCAATGGCCGCGTGTCACCGGTGCAGAGGATGCAGATGACCACCGTACCGGACGCCAACGTATTCAACGTGGCGGTGGAGGGGACCTTTGACACCTGCCAGAGCATCGTCAAGGAGCTGTTCGAGGATCTGGAGTTCAAGGAGCGTTTTTCGCTTGCCTCCATCAACTCCATCAACTGGGCACGGCTGGCGGCGCAGATTGTCTACTACTTCTATGCCTGGGGGCGTGTGTGGAAAGCCACCGGCCGGGAAGATGCAACCTTTGCGGTTCCAACGGGCAACTTTGGGGATGTGTTCGCGGGACTGTTGGCGCGCCGCATGGGTTTGCCGGTACGGCCCCTGATCATCGCCACCAACGAAAACAACATTCTGACCCGTTTTGTATGCGCCGGTGACTACTCCACCGGGCAGGTGGTGGAAACCATTGCCCCTTCGATGGATATTCAGGTGGCCAGCAACTTCGAGCGCTATCTCTATCTGCTCTACGGGCAGGATGCGCAGAGGACGCGCGGCGCCATGGAGACATTCAAAAAGACGCATGCGCTGGGTTTTTCCGCGGAAGAGCAGCGTCTTGTGGCCAAAGATTTCTCCTCGCATTCGGTCAGCCAGCCGGAAATCACCGCCACCATCCGCGACTTTCACCAGAAGACCGGCTATCTGCTCGATCCCCATACCGCAGTTGGCGTGGCTGCCGGGCTGAAGCTGAGGAACGACGACTCGCCGTTGATCTGCCTTTCGACGGCGCATCCCGCCAAGTTCGCCAAGGCCGTTCACAATGCGGTCGGCTTTGATCCTCCGCGTCCGGCTCAGCTTGCGGGTATTGAGGATCGCCCGGAGCGCTACACGGTGATGCGGGCGGACAGCCAGGCCGTCAAGGCACTGATGGTGGAGAAGCTGCAATCACTTTAAACTTGTGCCCTCTTTCGTCTCGCTTCGCTCGACACTGCATTTTCCTTCGGGCATCAGGCTTCGCCCCATGCCCTTGGAAAAGCCCCCACAGGGGAAGGCTTTAAAGGCTCCCCTTCGGGGGAGCTGCCAAGTGTAAGCGCGGCTGAAGGGGGCACAGGTGTCCCCGCCTGCTAGAGACGGTAGTACTCCCGGTACCACTCGGCAAAGCGGCGCAGGCCGTCCCGCAGCGCGGTGTGGGGCTTGAAGGCAAAGTCCCGTTCCAGCTCGGAAATGTCGGCGCAGGTGACCGGTACGTCGGCGGGTTGCATGGAGACCAGTTCCAGATGCGCCTTCCAGTCAAAATCTTTGGGCAAAACCCCGGCCCGCACCAACTCCTGCTGGAGGATATCCACAAAGTTCAGCAGATTTTCCGGCCGGTTGTTGCCGATGTTGTAGAGACTGTACGGAGGAAGGGGCAGGCCA
Organism: Deltaproteobacteria bacterium; assembly: GCA_017552515.1. Lineage (GTDB taxonomy): Bacteria > Desulfobacterota > Desulfuromonadia > Desulfuromonadales > JAAYDE01 > RGIG7977. Next base: position 4,413 of record JAFZPK010000013.1, read on the forward strand.
TCTTCGCCGGTCGCGCTTGCCGGAGGCGCCTGCAGCACCCGGACAATCCCTTCTGTGATGTCATCGATGTAGGTGAAGTCGCGCAGGCAGTTGCCATAGTTGAAGATCCGGATGTTTTGCCCTTTCCGCAGACGGTCGGTGAAGCTGAAGTAGGCCATGTCCGGCCGGCCGGCCGGGCCGTACACGGTGAAAAAACGCAGTCCCGTGCAGGGAATGTCGTAGAGCTTGGCATAGGCGTGTGCCAGCAGTTCGTCGGATTTTTTGGTGGCGGCGTAGAGGCTTACCGGACGGTCCACCGGATCGTTTACCGAGTAGGGAATCTTGTGATCGACACCATAGACGGAGGAACTGGAGGCGTAGACCAGATGCCGCACGCCGGGATGGCCGTTGTCGCGGGAATGCCGGCAGGCCTCGAGAATCTGGTAAAAACCCACGATGTTTGACTCGATGTAGGTATCCGGATGGTCTATGGAATAGCGAACCCCCGCCTGGGCCGCCAGATTGATCACAATATCCGGCTTGCAGCGCTCGAAGATGTCACGTAGGAAAACGGCATCGGCGATACTGCCCTTGTAAAAATTCCAGGTACTGCCCACGGACGACTTTTCTTTCGCCCGCGCGGCGATGCGCTCCAGGCGGTATTCCTTGAGGGCGACCTCATAGTAGCTGTTCAGGTTGTCGATGCCGATCAGATGGATGGGCATTCCCATATCAAGCAGCTTCAACGCCAGATGGGCGCCGATGAAACCGGCGGCTCCAGTGACAAGAACTGTGGAAGCGGACAGGTCAAGATGTTCTTTCAATGCGTGCTCTTTTCTTTCAAGAGGAAACAGAAAATTCGGAAAACGGCGATATGCCCTTTGGCAAAACCGGGTTCCGAAGTATGATATTGCGCAATCTGGAAAGAAATTCAAGAATTTGAAGCATCTTTTTCCCGAATTTGCCGGAAGGTTTTTGTGAAATGCGTATGCTGATATTCAACCTGCTGCTGGCGCTGTATGTTATTGTCCGCTTTGTGTGGCCGCTTTCATGCCGCGGGCGCTGGAAGGTGCTGATGGCTGCGCTTGCCTTGCTTGCGGCCTTCAAGTTCCGTTTGCTTTCATCTTTCGGCGGGGGGATGTTTTTTGCGCCGGATCTGCCCAAGGAATTGCTTTGGGGCGGAGCCTGGCTGTACGCGGTGCTCTTTATCTTCTTCTTCCTGCTGCTGTTTGCGGATATGCTGCGTCTGCTGCTGTGGACGCTGGTGCGCACAACCCCCCTGGGGCAGTGGCTGCGTAAAACCGCCGTGCGTCTCAACGTGTTGCTTTTGGCCTTTGCCGCGGGCCTTGCGACGTTGGGGATCTTCAACGGCGCGGAGCTTCCGCAGGTGAGAGAAGAGCGCATCGTCATCGAGCACTTGCCCGCGGAGGCCGAAGGACTGACCATTGCGGTTCTGGCCGATCTGCACACTCATCGCTTGATCCAGAGACATGAAATCGGTGAAATGGTTCGCCGTGTCAATCTTCTGAAACCGGATGTTGTGGTCATCATTGGCGATTTTGTCGATGGCACCGTAGCGCAGCGGGGCAACGACCTGCTGCCACTTTCGGCCCTGAGCGCGCCCTATGGCGTCTTTGGGGTGCCCGGCAACCACGAGTACTACTCCGGCTATGCCGAATGGATGAAGCTTTTGCCCCAGTTGGGGATACGTATGCTGGAAAACTGCCACGTGCCGCTTTTTTCGGGGAAAATCATTCTGGGAGGGGTCACCGACACGGTGGCCGCGCGTTTTGGACTTGAGACGCCGGATGTTCGGAAGACCTTTGCCGGAGCGTCTCCGGATGCGGTCAAAATCCTGCTTGCTCATCGTCCCGCCCTCGCGCGGGAAGCCGCGA
>JAFZPK010000137.1 GCA_017552515.1 Deltaproteobacteria bacterium
CATACTTGGACAGCCGCTCATATGTAGCCCAGATCCACCAGGGCGCTCCATACGCCCGCGTCGGCGCAGGCGGCTGTGACGTAATCCGCCGATGCCTTGACGGCATCCGGGGCGTTTTCCATCGCAATGCCCATGCCCGCGTACTGAAGCATTTCTATGTCGTTGCCTCCATCCCCAAAGGCGAGGACGTTTTCCCGGTTTATCGCATAGTGGGCCAGAATTTCCCGCATTGCCCCGGCTTTTCCACAATGCTTCGGAATGATATCAAGTGCCCGGTCGCACCAGCGCACGACGGCAAGGCGGGATGTGCCGTGCAACAGTTGCTCCCCGATGTCCTCATGGGTTGGCACGGTCAGCTGATAGATGGCGTCATGGTGTTTTCCCGTGTGATCAAACGGAGGGCAGGCATAGGGGGAAAAACGCAGGTAGTCTTCCAGGTCGGCATTCTTGAAAGTGTATCCCCTGGCTTTGTCCGTTGCGACAATGATGGGCTTGCCAAGATTTTCCGCGTTTATAAAGACAGTTTCAATGTCGACGGCATCCAGCGGGTTGGCGAAAATGGTTCCTGTTGCATCGAAGGCCAGGGAGCCATTGAAGCACATAAGCCCGTCAAACGGTATCTCCCCGGAAAAGGGCAGCATATAGGGCGCCCTGCCCGTGGCTAGGAAAATCCGGCATCCCTTGCGCCGCAGTTGGCAAAGTGCCTCTGTTACAAGGGGATTGATATGCTTCGCGCCGAAATCAAGCAGCGTTCCGTCAATGTCGAAAAAGGCAATTTCAGGTCGCATGAATTTTACCGCTCTGTGGATGATTCCATTCGTTCAACAACTTTTCAGGCATTAGAACTCGATTATGGAAACCGTAGCCCCCCTGGCCTCGAGGCACGTGATGCTTTTGTTTTGCCATTTTCGTTTTCCTTCCGCAGCCCGGGATAAGGTAGCATACCTTTTACCCGCTTTGAGGTACTGACCGCGCCCCGTCTCGCTCATGAAAATGTTGATGGCAGTGTTTGGAGAGGAAACGGAAGGTAAAGTATATCCCAATCTGGGCTTGATTGAACGTGCTGGTAACAATCCTATGAGCCTTAAGTGAAATCATATGAAAACGGCCTTGAAATAAACTAGCCCTGGCACTGATTCATGGGCAATGACACGCCTGTCTAGCTAGTTGACACTTCTGGTAGGTTTGTTTTTTTTCTCTGGTTGCGTATAATAAAAAGTAGGGAATTCCTATTTGCATACTTTTGGGAATTGGAGGTGCATATAATGGCAAGTACTGCATTTGTGAATGACGCTCGTGTCATGGCCAAAGGTCAGGTTACGATTCCGAAGAATGTCCGTGCCGCTCTTGGTGTTGAAAATGGCGATCGTGTTACCTTTATCGTGGATGGCAGCAACGTGCGTGTGGTCAACTCCACCGTTTATGCCCTGATGCGTTTACAGGAGCAAATGGGCGGCGAGGCCGAAAAAGCAGGTCTGTTCACCGAGGAGGATGTTGCAAACTGGATCACGCAGTCACGCCGCGAGGAGAGCGCTGAATGAGGATTATGGTCGATACCAACATCTTCATCTCTGCTGCTCTTTTCCCGAAAGGCCGCACAGCTGAAGCTTTGTATAAGGCGTTGGTCACACCATATCAGCCCGTAGTCTGCGATTACGTACTCGAGGAGCTGCACCGAAAATTCCGGGAAAAATTCCCGGAGCGAACTGTTGAACTGGAAGCCTTTCTTTACACGGCACTCCCTGCCTTTGACATTGTTCCTACGTCAGAAGAAGCAGTCGAAGCCGAATCCAAAATCCGCGATCCGAAAGATCGTCCAATCTTACGTGCCGCCCTCAATGCGGGTGCCGATTTGTTTCTTACCGGTGACAAAGATTTTCTCGAATCCTCTGTGGAAGATCCACGCATTATCAGTGTCCAGACTTTTCTCGAAATGTAGGGGTGAGATGCTCTAAACTACCTTTCCAATTTTAGGAGAGCAGCTCTCTTGTAGCTGATTCCTTTGCACAGACTTTTTCCCGGAGATACTGATGAACGCTCTCAATACCGACACACTTCAAACCGCCTGGCGCTTCGCCGCCGAACGCCACCGCGACCAAGAATACCCCGGCACGGGCCTGCCCTACCTCATGCACTTGGGAGCTGTCTGCCTGGAATTGTACCCTGCCCTGGCTGCCGCGCCGGAGCGGGACGCGGTTCTGGCCCTTACTTGTGCCATTCTGCATGACACGGTGGAGGACACCGGCCTTACGTCCGGCGAACTGGCCGGGCTCTTCGGAGAAGCTGTGGCCCAAGGCGTTGCGGCCCTGTCCAAGAACCCGGATTTGCACGGCGCAGAGGGCATGGGCGACTCCCTGAAGCGTATCCGCGAGCAGCCACCGGAAGTGTGGATGGTCAAGATGGCGGACCGCTGCGCCAATCTGGGCAAACCGCCCGCCCACTGGAACACCGAAAAATGCCGGAGCTACGCCGATGAAGGCGAAACCATTCTGGAGGCTCTGGGCGCGGCTTCGCCCCTGCTGACGGCGCGGTTGGCTGAGCGGGTCAGGATTTGGCGGCAGTTCGCCGCGCAGGCTGCGGATGGGCAGGTGTAGGACATAAACGAAAAATTTTGCTTGTTTGGAGAGCTAATCGAGTCCCATCTCGCTCATGAAAGTGTTACGGCAGCGTTTTCCATGTTTTTTCTGGTACACTGGTAATTTTGAAGGCGAGCAATTCTCCAAAGCGGCATTGCTCCTCTAACATGGGAGAGATACTCCCAAATTTCAACGGTGACGATATGCGTCTCTATCGTGGCAGCAATGTAGCCGTACGGGAACCCAGGTTGCTGAAAGTCCAGCGCGATTTGGATTTCGGCAGGGGCTTTTACACGACTACCGATCTGCGACAGGCTACGATATGGGCGGAACGAACGGCGAGAATCCGGTGCGCTGGGCGGGCCTGTGTTTCAGTCTATGAGTTGGACGAAATGGCATACAGTACCTTGCATGTGCTGCGCTTTGCAGAGCCGGACGAAGCATAGCTGGCCTTTGTGGCGGCGCATCGCAGAGGCCGGACGGATCGGAATGACTGGGATCTGGTTATTGGACCGGTAGCGAACGATCAAACGATGCAGACGCTGGTTCTCTATCTGGATGGATTCCTGAATGAGCAGGAAACTATTGCCCGGCTTCTGCCGCAGAAGCTAAAAGATCAGGCGGTATTCAAGACCGAAAAAGCCCTTGCCTGCCTACGTTGCACGGAGGTGCTCATGCCATGAACAAAACCCCTCATTTTGTCGCAGATTACTACAGCAGGCAGGTTATCGCCCGCATTATCGAAAAGTATGCCTTGGAGCCCATGGAAGCGACACGCCGTTTTCTCACCTCCGAAACTCATGCCTTGCTGGAAGATGCGGACAACGGCCTGGCGGCCTTTCCCGAACGCGCCGTTTTCGATATGTGGGAGGCGGAGCAGGTTACGGGCGACCCGCGCAACTCCCCGTACATTCGCGGTGAATGACATGACAGAGCAATTGAAATTTTTCATTTTTTTGATCGAATGTTACGCCTGCGCCAAGCAACGCCCCACCGGAGATGTGCTGCGGGAATGGGACGCCCACGGCATTACGCGGGAAATTTTCGACAACTACGAACAGTATCATCAGGAACGGTTGGAAAACGCCTACGCGGATATCGACAGTTTGCTTGTTACCGGCAAACATGCGTGGTAAGCCATAAAGAAATCTGCCCCTTTATGCTGCCATAATGGACGGATCATCTTACAGGAAGGAAGAACCATGCGACTCGTCACTCTCGGTGCAACCGGCATAACGGTTCCGCAGAACGCGTTCGGCGCGCTGCCGATCCAGCGCATTTCAAAAAGGGACGCCGTACATCTGCTGCGCAAGGCCTATGACGGCGGGATGCTGTACTTCGATACCGCCCGGGCCTACACGGACAGCGAGGAGAAGTTGGGCGAGGCCTTCGGGACGGGATATGTCCCGCGTGATCGAATCTATATCGCGACCAAGACGCTTGCCAAAACGCCGGAGGACTTCTGGAAAGACCTGCACAGATCGCTGAAACTGATGAAGACGGACTACATTGATGTCTACCAGTTTCATCAGGCTCAGCGCTGCTACGCGCCTGACGACGGAACTGGCATGTACGAGTGCATGCTGGAGGCAAGGCAGCAGGGCAAGATCCGACATATTGGCATAACCGCCCACAAGATTTCGGTCGCCTGCGAGATCGTCAAAAGCGGCTTATACGAAACGCTGCAATACCCGTTCAGTTACCTGGCCTCGGAAGAGGAGGTCAAATTGGTCCGGGACTGCGAGGCGGCCAACATTGGTTTTGTCTGCATGAAGGGACTGGCCGGCGGCCTGATCACCCGCTCCGATGCGGCCATGGCCTTCATGACCCAGTACGGCAATGCGCTGCCTATCTGGGGCATCCAGCGGGAGCGCGAACTGGATGAATGGCTTTCCTATATGGATGATACCCCGGAAATGACGGATGAAATCCGCGCCTTCATCGCAGGTGAGCGCAAGGGGCTGTCGGGCGATTTTTGCCGGGGCTGCGGCTACTGCATGCCCTGCGCCGTCGGCATCCAGATCAATACCTGCAACCGCATGAGCCTGTTGCTGCGGCGCGCACCGACCGAGACCTGGCTTTCGGAGAAGTGGCAGAACAACATGAAGCGGATAGAAGCCTGCACCGGCTGCCGCAAGTGTGTCGCGACCTGTCCCTACGAGCTCGACATTCCGGATCTGCTGCGGAAAAATTACAAGGATTACAAGAAAGTACTTGCCCAACTTCCCGCATAAAAGACAGAAATTTCAAAAGCTTCTGAGGCGAAGCTTATACTGATCCTCGCATAAAAAAGCAGGAATTTCAAAAACTTCTGATGCGAGAATTTCAGGATTTACAGAAGGTGGAAAATATGTGAGGTGCTCTCCTAAAAACGGACAGGACCAACTGTCATAGCTGCCCAATTTTAGGGGGGCACCTCATTTGCAAACCACAAGATTTGTCCGAAATCTATGTCCCATCGGGAGATTCAAACTTTTCCCGGCTGCTGTCGTACAACTTTTGAATTTCGGGTGGCAAGCGATCCGGCAGCATGTTTTTGATACGGTCTTCGTTGCCATCGGCAATGGCGGTTTCGTAATACCAGCATTTAAACTTCAACATGCTGAGCGTTTTTCCAAGACGCCGCATCTCTTCCTCGACAACTCTCTTCCTTGTTTCAAAAAGCTGTTTGCGCTTTCCGTAGCTGGCACTTCCTTCTGTGGTCCATTCCATGAACTGCTTGATTTCCTTGATTTCCAGACCGGAAGTTTTCAGACACTCAATGACCCGCAGAATTTCGATCTCCTTTTCGCTGAACTGTCTTATGCCGGATTGCCTTTCCAGAGTGGGGAAAAGGCCTTCCTTGTCATAATACCGCAGCGTTGAAATCGGCAGATGGAACATCCCGGCGACCTTGCCTATCGTGTACATAAGAATTGCTCCGCATGAAAAAGTTATTGACCTAAAGTTAGGTTTAGGAACTATCATTTCTTTTATATATTATGCAAGGCTTAAACAACTATGCATGAGGAGTATCCATGAACATGAAAACCATTTTTGCGACGATCCTCACTACAGGGACATGTATTTTAAACATGCTTCCCGGAGGCCATTCCACCGCAACAGCACAGGAGAAAAGCATGATGACGACCGAAAAACTGCAGCTCACGCAGGAATGGGACAAGGTGTTTGCCAAAAGCGACAAGGTAAAGCACCGCAAGGTGACCTTTGTGAACCGTTACGGCATTACCCTGGCGGCGGACCTTTATGAACCGTTGAATGCCGTGGGGAAGCTGCCGGCCCTCGCGGTATGCGGCGCCTTTGGCGCGGTAAAGGAGCAAATATCCGGCCTGTACGCGCAGTCCATGGCCGAACGCGGCTTTCTTGCC
>JAFZPK010000138.1 GCA_017552515.1 Deltaproteobacteria bacterium
ATATCCAGCACCACCAGCGATGGATTGGAGAGCGTTTCCGCAAAGATCAGCTTGGTGTTGGGGCGAAAGGCCGCCCGGATGGTCGCGGCGTCGGCATCGGGATCGATGAAGGTCGCCTCGATGCCCATCCGTTTCATCGTCACGGCAATCAGGTTGAAGGTGCCGCCGTAAATTGCCGACGACGATATCAGATGATCGCCCGCGCTGCAGATGTTAAAGATGGAAAACAGCGTTGCCGCCTGTCCGGAGGCGGTCAGCATGCCGGCCACGCCGCCCTCCATGTCGGCGATCTTCGCGGCGACGTGGTCATTGGTGGGATTCTGCAGACGGGTATAGAAATAGCCCTTTTCTTTCAGATCGAAGAGCCGCCCCATCTGCTCGCTTGATTCGTATTTGAAAGTCGTGCTCTGGATGATGGGCAGCTCGCGCGGCTCGCCGTTGGCCGGCTGATAGCCGCTTTGCAGACATTTTGTATTAATCCGGTACTCCGCCATGATTGTGGACTCTCCTGTTATTTTTTCTTTTTGTTCTTTTTGGACTTCTTTTTGGGCAATGAAGCAACGCCTTTCACCTGAGGAACGCGGGACGGCGCTTCAGGAACCATCTCTCCGGCATCCGCCGGAGGAATCTCCGGCACCTTCATTGCGGGCGCTTTCTTTTCCCGCCGCAAAAACTGTGCGGCAATTTTGCCGGGTGCCTTCTTCCCCTCACGTTTGCCCCAGTACTCCTCCCAAAAGACCAGCAGGGGACTGGCGACAAAAATCGAGGAATAGGTGCCGATTATCACGCCAATCAGCAACGCAAACGAAAAACTGTTGATGACGTTGCCGCCAAAGAGGAACAGCGCAAGGATGACCACCAGCGTCGTCCCGGAGGTCAGCACCGTTCGCGAGAGCGTCTCGTTGATGCTGCGGTTGACGATGAAGGTAAAGGGCTCCTTGTTGTAGGTCGCCATATTTTCCCGAATGCGGTCGTAGACGATGATGGTGTCGTTGAGCGAATAGCCAACAATCGCCAGGAAGGCGGCGATAACCGGCAGGTCGATCTCCTTGTTGAACAGGGAGAAGGCGCCGAAGGTGATGAGCACGTCATGCAGCAGCGCCACCACCGAACCGACCGCGAAGCGAAACTCGAAGCGCAGGGTAATGTAGGCCAAAATGGCCAGCATCGCCCAAAACAGCGCGTTCAGGCCTTTCTTCTGCAGATCCTTGCCGACCTGGGGACCGACCATTTCGACGCGTTCCACCGTCACGCTGTCCGCACCGTACTTCTGTTCCAGCAGTTCTTTCAGCCTTGATGCCAATCCCTGATGGCCGCTGTCGGCCTTTTGGGCGCGGACCAGGAACTCCCGGTTCTCCTCGCCAAACTGCTGCACCGACATCGAGCCCAGATCCAGGGGCTTCAATGCCTCCTTGATGGCGGCGGCGCTGCTGGCGGTTTTCAACTTGAACTGCATCACGGTACCGCCGGAAAAGTCGATGCCGTAGTTGGGACCGCCCCGTACCACCAGGGAAACGAGGCCAATGGCAATCAGCGCCAGTGAAAAAATCAGCGACTTGCGCCGCAAGCCTACAAAATCAAAATTTACATCCGGATTTATGATTCTCATCCATAACTCCTTACAACCATAACACATGGACTAGAGGGGCATTTCCTGTTCATCCATCCAAAGGTTCCCCCTCTTGATGGTTTTCCCTGCTTTACGTCCCGCCGCTAGATGCTCAACTGCGAAATCTTGCGCTTCTCCAAAAAGTAGTCGAAGATCACCCGGGAGACAAAGACTGCGGTGAATACCGAAGAAACAATACCCACCGAAAGGGTAACAGCAAAGCCCTTCACCGGTCCGGTACCAAACTCGAAAAGCACCAGAGCCGCTATCAGCGTGGTGACATTGGCATCCAAGATCGTCCGAAAGGCCCGGGCGAATCCCTCCTGCACCGCCAGCCGGGGCGTCTGCCCACGCCGCACTTCTTCACGGATACGCTCAAAGATCAGCACGTTGGCATCCACCGCCATGCCCAGTGTCAGCACGATACCGGCAATACCGGGCAGCGTCAGAGACGCCTTGAACAGGGCCAGCAAACTCATCATGAACACCAGGTTCAGTATCAGAGCGACATTCGCGACAAGGCCGGAAAGACGATAGTAGACCGCCATAATCACTATGACCAGGAGGCCGCCCAGCAGCACCGAAAAAATGCCGCGGTTGATGGAGTCACGTCCCAGGGAAGGACCAACCGTGCGGTCTTCCATGATATGAACCGGCGCCGGCAAGGATCCGGCACGCAGAACGATGGCAAGGTCCGTCGCTTCCTGTTCGGTGAAGGATCCGGTGATCTGGGCGTTGCCACCGGAGATCCGCTCGCGGATGTTCGGCGCCGAATAGACAACGTCGTCCAGTACGATGGCCAGCCGTTTACCGACATTGTTGGCGGTAATCTGGTCGAAGCGCTTGGCCCCCACCGAGTTAAACTGCAGGGAGACCCCCGGTTCGTTGAAGCTGCGGTCGATGGTCACCCGGGCATCGGAGATCAGATCGCCTGTCAAAACGGTCTTGTCGTAGACCGCAATCGGTGTTTCCGTAACCCGGTGGGTCGCACGATCCACCCGGCGTTCGTAAAGGCGCCGCACACCTGCCGGCAAACGTCCCCGGGAGAGATCCGCCTCCGGCACATCCGCCACCATCTTGAACTCCAGGCGGGCAGTTTTGCCGATCAGATCGATCGCACGTTTGGGATCCTTCAAACCGGGAAGCTGTATCAGAATGCGGTCATCGCCTTCGCGCTGCAGCACCGGCTCGGAAACGCCGAACTGATCGACACGGTTGCGCAGGGTTTCCAAAGCCTGCCGCACTGCATAATCCTTGATACGCTGAACCTCGGCCTCCTGCATCTGGTAGTTCTTGCGCGTATATTCGCCGGCGCGGCTATCGGGCAAGGCCTGCAAATTGCCGAACTGCTTGCGCACCAGATCCTCTACCAGCTTGCCCGCCGTTTCGTCGTAAACAACCACTCCCAGCACACCGCCCGCGGCAACATCGACCCGCTTGAAAACGATGTCCTGCTCCTTCATCAGGGTATCCAGCTCGTCGGCGATGGCGCCCATCTGGCTCTCCACAGCCTTGTCCGTATCAACCCCCAGCACCAGGTGGATGCCTCCCTGCAGGTCAAGCCCCAGATGAATCGGCTCAAAGGTCTTCTTCCACCAGGACGGAAAAACCTTGCTCTCGCGAAAAACCGTCGGCGCCAGCACCACCAGCGCCAGCGCGATACAGAACAGAACTATCCCCGCGCGGATCCGCAAATTTCCGGACATAACCTCTCACAAGCTCCTTTCCCACCCGTAAATATGTTTCCTGCCGCAGTGCCCCGAAGGGAACAACGGCAGTCTTCCACGCGACTACTTTTTCGCGTTCTCCTTTTCCTGTTTCTCTTTTTCCTTTTCGGCTTCCTGCTTCTCCTGCTCCTTCTTGCGCTGCAACGCAGCGGTCTCATTGCGGACGATGGAAGCACGATCAATCTTGATCTTCACGCCGCTTGCCACTTCCAGAGCGATCACCTCTTCCTGCAACCCGGCCACCTTGCCGTGCAGTCCCCCGGCGGTAATGACCTGATCGCCCACCTTCAGAGCGTCAATAAGTTCCTTGTGCTGTTTGGCCCGTTTCTGCTGGGGACGGATAAGCAAAAAGTAAAACACGGCCACCATCAAAAGCAGCATGATGATCGATTCATAACCGGCCTGCTGCTGAGCACCTGCCGCATTTCCTGCCATTGCAAACGCTTCACTAACCATGGGACCTCCTTTTTGTCCTGTTGAATAAAGGGTTAAAGGGATACTTTCTCATTCTCTTAAAGCAATTTTTTAAAATAGATGATATCCATCCGAAAAGTCAAAGCAATGAAGGAGCTTCACTCTCCTGCGGTACGCAGACGATAAAATTCCGCGCGAAAGGCCTCAAAACGATCCTGCTCTATTGCCTGCCCAATCTGCCGCATAAGATGCACATAGTAAAAAAGGTTGTGGTACGTGTTGAGCACCGAGGACAGAATTTCCCCGCAAAGATACAGATGCCGCAGATAGGCACGGCTATAGTGACGGCAGACATAACACCCGCAGGCTTCGTCGATGGGACGGGAATCGTCGCGGAAACGGCTCTGCTTGATCGAAAGCTTGCCAAACGTGGTAAAAAGCAGGCCATTGCGGGCATTACGGGTCGGCATGACACAATCGAACATATCACCGCCACAGGCCACACCCTCCACCAGATCCTCCGGCGTGCCCACTCCCATGATGTAACGGGGCGCGGCATCGGGCAAAAGCGGCAAGGCATAGGCGAAGATGTCGTACATCCGCGCACTTTCCTCTCCCAGGGCCAATCCGCCCAGCGCGTAACCGTCAAAACCGATTTCCTGCAGCTGCGCGGCACTCCGCGCCCGCAGTTCCTCAAACATGCCCCCCTGCACAATGCCGAACAGCGCCGTGCGATCCTTCTGGGACAAAGCCGCCTTTGAGCGTGCCGCCCAACGGCTGGAACGTTCCGTGGCCATTTCCACATAGGAACGCTCCGCCGGGTAGGGGATGCACTCGTCAAAAGCCATGGCGATATCCGAGCCCAGGGTTTCCTGCACCGCAATGGAAAGCTCCGGCGTCAGAAGATGCCGCGAGCCATCCAGATGCGATTGAAAATCGACGCCATCCTCTCGAATGGAACGCAGACGACTCAGGCTGAACACCTGATAACCGCCGCTGTCCGTGAGGATGGGACGCTCCCAGTTCATGAAACGGTGCAGCCCGCCCAGGGAGCGCACCAGCTCGTGACCAGGACGCAAAAACAGGTGGTAGGTGTTGCCCAGAACAATCTGCGCACCCAGTTCCATCAACATTTCCGGCAACATGCCCTTTACGGTGCCCTGGGTACCCACCGGCATGAAAACCGGCGTTTCCACCACGCCGTGCGTCAGCTCCATGCGGCCGCGACGCGCCCGGCCATCCTGATGCAACAGACTGAATTTCATGGTTTAAATGAAACTTCCTTTTTAGAAGTCTTTTTATGCAATCAACATGCAGTCGCCATAGCTGTAGAAGCGGTAACGCTCCGCACAGGCCCTGCGATACGCTTCAAGAATCAGCTCCCGTCCGGCAAAGGCCGCCACCAGCATCAAAAGGGTCGATTTGGGAAGATGGAAGTTGGTGAGCAACGCGTCCACCGTCTGGAAACGAAAACCCGGCGTAATGAACAAGCGGGAAACTCCGCCGCCGCCGGTCACCACACCCTGTTCCAGCGCGGATGTTTCCAGGGCGCGCACCACAGTGGTACCTACCGCCACCACCCGGCGTCCTTCCGAACGGGCGAGCCGGACCTTCTGCGCCGTCACTTCCGGAATGTAAAAAAGCTCGCCATGCATCCGGTGCTCGCGAATATCGTCGGAACGCACCGGTAAAAAGGTACCCAAACCGACATGCAGGGTCAGGGGCGCCACGTCAACTCCCAGAGCCCTCAGCTTTCCAAGAACGTCTTCAGTAAAATGCAGTCCCGCAGTCGGGGCCGCCACCGCCCCGGCATGCCGGGCAAAAACCGTCTGATAACGCTCCCGATCGGAAGGCATATCCGCCCGCCGGATGTAAGGCGGCAAGGGGATATGTCCCACTTTCTCCAGAATGGCGGGAAAATCGCCGTCGCAGGTAAAACGCAGACGCAGCAGCGCACCGTCCGTTTCCTCCAGCACCTCGGCACGAAGCTGCTCGCCCAGGATCAGAAAGCTCCCCGCATGCGGACGTTTGGAGGCACGGCACAGGCACTTCCACACTTCGTCATCACCTGCTTCCCGTTCCACCAAAAACACTTCCACCTGACCGCCGCTCTCCGCCTTATGGCCAAGAATCCGGGCCGGAATCACCTTCGTGTCATTAACAACCAGCACATCTCCCGGCCGCAGATAACATCCGATATCCTCGAAAAAAGCGTCCTTCAGCGTAGCGGTTGCCCGTTCAACCACCATCATTCTTGAAGCGTCGCGCCGGTCGGCAGGATACTGGGCAATCAGTTCCGGAGGCAGAAAATAATCAAAATCATCCAGACGCATGCACTGCGGCACGTTCCCGTTCCTCATCCCCGCACCCAATAAACCACCAGCAAGCCGCTTATCATAAAGAAAAGGCCCATCAGCCGCAGGCGCTTCTCCGAAAGCGCCAGCATCTGAAAATAGACCTGTTTCATTGCGGACGGCGAGAGAAACCATGGAATGCCTTCCAGCACCATGACTACCCCCAAAATGGTTACCATCAATTTCCAGTCCATCGAAACTCCGGCGACAAATGTTTCCTCCTGCCGTGCGACATGCTCTTTTCAGGCTCATTTTCCCCAATGGAAGAAATCACGGGAACAGCGGCACCACCTGCAAGGCCTGATCCTCTTCGAAACCTTCCATGATATTCATGTTCTGCACCGCCTGGCCCGCCGCTCCCTTGACCAGATTGTCAATGGCGGAAACAATGATCGCCCGCCCGGTACGGGTTTCGGAAACCACTCCGATGTCACAGAAATTGCCGCCCCGCACAGCGGAAACGTTGGGGAGTTCGCCCTCGGGCAGCACCCGTACAAAAGGCTCATCCCGATAAAATGCCGCGAACAGCTCATGCAGTTCGGCGCTGCTGCACGGTTTGAGCAGGCGAGCATAGGAAGTGGACAAAATACCGCGATTGACCGGCATCAGGTGCGGGGTAAAGCAGACGGTCAAAGGCTCTCCCGCCTGATCCGACAAGACCTGCTCGATTTCGGGGATGTGCCGATGGGTGCCAACACCGTAGGCCTTGACGCCCTCGTTGACCTCGCAAAACAGACTGCCCGTCTTCAGGGCCCGGCCGGCACCGCTTGTACCGGATTTGCTGTCGATGACAATACTCTTCACATCAACGAGATGATTTCGCAGCAGGGGCGTCAGCGCCAAAATTGCGCTCGTGGGATAGCAGCCGGGATTGGCCAGAAGTCGCGCGGAACGGATTTGTTCCCGATACAGCTCGGGAAGACCATACACCGCCTCTTTAACCAGGTCGGGCGCGCTGTGCCGGCTGTACCAGCGTTCATAGACCGCCACATCTTTCAAGCGGAAATCCGCCGACAAATCGATCACTTTGCGCCCCGCCGCGATAAACTGCGGGGCTATATCCATCACCGCTTTGTGCGGCAAAGCCGTAAAGATCAGATCGGCCGCCTCGACAACTTTGGAAACATCCAGATTTTCCAGACGGAGGGAAGCCAGACGTTTGGGCAAAGAAGGAAATACACGGGTTATTTCCTTGCCGAGATCTTCCAGAGAAGTAACACAGGTTATCTCCACACCGGGATGCCGACAGAGCAACCGGAGAAGTTCCACACCGGTATAACCGCCAGCTCCTATAATTGCTACCCGACAAGTCATGGGCACAGCCTCCTTTTCCTTGCAACAACCATAAAAGAAGACAGGAAACCGACATACGGCCTCCTGTCTTCATGCTGCTCAAAATTGTTGAACCACCACCATCAACGTTTGGAGAACTGGAAACGGGCACGAGCTGCACGCCGCCCATATTTCTTGCGCTCTTTCACACGGCTGTCACGGGTGATAAATCCGGCTTTCTTGAGCGTCGGACGCAGATCCCCATTGTAAACCATCAGCGCCTTGGAGATGCCATGTTTGATGGCTCCCGCCTGACCGGCATGACCGCCGCCGGAAACGTTGATGTCGATATCGAACTTGCCAATCGTTTCCGTCAGCGCCAGCGGCTGTTCAATCACCATGCGCAGAATCGCCCGTCCAAAATAGTCATCCAGCGGTTGCCGGTTAACCATAATCTGGCCGTTCCCAGATTTCAGCCATACCCTGGCTATGGAACTTTTCCGTTTGCCGGTTGCATAATATTTTTCTTCGGCCATTGTTCTTTATCTCCTTGCCTTGCCGTTAAAACTCAAGCACTTGAGGCTGCTGCGCCGCATGAGGATGCTCACCGCCAACATAGACCTTCATTTTGCTCAGCATCTGCCGCCCCAATTTATTTTTGGGCAACATACCCTTGACGGCCCGGATGATAACTTCTTCCGGTTTTCTTTCCAGCATGCGATCCGCAGTAAAAATCTTCAGTCCACCGGGATAACCGCTGTGCCGATAGTATTTCTTGTCCGTCAGCTTCTTGCCGGTCAACAGCACTTTCTCCACATTGACGACAACGACGAAATCTCCCGTATCCACATTGGTTGCAAAACAGGGTTTGTTTTTGCCCCGCAATACCTTGGCGATTTCGGAAGCAGCCCGTCCCAGTGCCTTACCTTCCAAATTTACAAGATGCCATTTCCGCCCTGCATCTTCCTGCTTGATAATTCGCGTACTCATTAAAACCTCTCTTCACGTATGGATATAGATACTGCAGAAATCAGTTATTTCGCACAATTATGTTAAAGGTCCACGAAGTTGGTAGATGTAGCCAAAAAACCGCTCCTTGTCAAGGAGGTTTTTTCCAAAGCAAGGCCGGCCACCGTCCCTTCCCCGCACAAAGTAGGAAGTTTAAACGTTGCACTTCACCAGAGCAACAACTATATTGGGCAGTGAGCAAATTGGGCGTCCGGAAAAAGAGCGCCACAGACAATCCGATTGCACAATCAACCAGCAAAGGAGAACGACCATGTTTGTAGAAGACGAGAGCAGCGCTTTTGAAATTGTCCCCGGTTCCCATGTCCTGGCCGAACAGGAAGACGGCTCCGAGTATATCAACTGGAACGATCTCAGCCCCGAGGAACAGGCCAACTACGAGATGCTTCATCGCAACATAGAGCGGGATCTCAAGGGAGACGATTAAAATTCCACGCTCTTTGCCAACGGCACAAGAAGGGCACCGAAGTTTATTGCCTTCTTTCCCCATCTGTGCTAAAAGGCCACTCGTTGTTCACATCGGGATGTAGCGCAGCCTGGTAGCGCACTTGCTTCGGGAGCAAGGGGCCGGAGGTTCAAATCCTCTCATCCCGACCATGCAAAACATAAAAAGGAAGCAATCTGTCGATTGCTTCCTTTTTTGTCTGTCATTCACGAAAATCTTTGCTTTTTTCGCCTTAAATTTCACAGTCAGCGCAGACTGCGCGGGTAAAGCTGTGCCATCGGCGCAAAACGGATAACCGCGTGGCAAAAATTCTTAACGCCTTTCCTGGCGCCATCAGCCCAACACACGGCAAACACAGAGGCAATCGGATTCTTTTGACCTGAAAAGGACAGAAAAAAGGCCTTGGTCCTTAACAGAACCAAGGCCTTGTCTTTTATGGTGGCGGTGCAGAGACTCGAACTCCGGACACTGCGGATATGAGCCGCATGCTCTAACCAACTGAGCTACACCGCCAAATTTTGGTTGCGGGGGAAGGATTTGAACCTTCGACCTTCGGGTTATGAGCCCGACGAGCTACCGGACTGCTCCACCCCGCGTCACGTGAACTTGATAAGTCTACTCCAAGGATCCATTTGGAGTCAAGCGCTTTTTAACACCACGCGCCCATCCCCTCTTACCGTATCTGCCCATTCAGGTTTTCCTTTTTCAGCCGCTGCACAATCTGTTCCGCAGCGCCACGATCGGCAGCACCTATAATCACCCGATACCACACGCCTTTTTGCGGGATATTGGCCTCCTGAATCGTCGCGGCCAGTCCCTTACCCTGGAGACGTTGGGCCAGTCTTTCGGCACCCGTCTTGTCCTTGAAGGAAGCCACCTGGACTATCGCTCTCTTGGAAACGGTGGTGTCCGGTTTGGCTGGCGTTGCAGGCTTGGGCGGCGCCGGGGTAACAGCCGCCGGTTTAACCGGCGCTACAGGCTTGGACGGCGCAGGGGTAACAGCCGCCGGTTTGACTGGCGCGGCAGGCTTGGACGGCGCCGGAGTTGAAGCAGCTACCGTTTTTTCCTTGGGGGTCTTCTCCTGTGGCACATTGATGCCTGTTCCAATGGGATGCGCCTGGGTATTGCTGGGCAAAATATCGTAGAAGGTCAAATCCGATTCCCCAGCCTTTTTGGCAGATTCTTCCGCCGCTCCTGCAGGTTTTGCCTCTGCCACCGATTTGCCGTCCTGAGGCTCCTTTTCCTCCGGCCGTGCGGGGATCCGCTCCACAACCTTGTCGGGCGGAGAAACGACAGCAGGAGATTCCGGCAGGTTTCCCTGTTCGCCCACCATAAGGCCCAGGAAGAAGCAGGCCAGCGAAACGGCCAGCACCAGCATTGCCAACCACAGTACATGTTTCTTTTCCACAGGTTTCCGAGTGTTGGAAGTGTTTGGATTTTCCATGAGAAATCACATCCTTTCAGGAGCGGAAATGCCCAGAATGGCCAACGCTCCGCTAATGACTGCCTGAACAGCGTTCAACAAATAAAGCCGCGCTTCACAGATATTGCGTTTCTCGCCGATAATGCGATGCTGGTTGTAGTACGCATGGAACTGGCCGGCCAACTCCAGCAGATAGGCCGCCAGGCGGTGTGGTTCAAAGGCCCGTCCCGCTGCGGCGACTGTTTCGGGAAACCGCGCCAGATGTTTGATCAGGGCCAGCTCTTCGGGAAGATCGAGCGCTGTAAAGTCGACCTCGGCGGTTTCGGGCACCCGAATCCCCTCCGCCATGGCTTTCCCCTTGATGCTGCAAATGCGCGCATGCGCGTACTGGATATAGTAGACCGGATTGTTCGAGCTTTGCTCCTTGGCCAGCTCAAGATCAAAGTCCAGTTTGCTGTCCGAGC
>JAFZPK010000139.1 GCA_017552515.1 Deltaproteobacteria bacterium
GTAGCCGTCAGGTCCGGAGATGGTGACGACCTTGGCGCCGCTCTGGGTGGCCTTGAGAGTCGCGCCCCAGGCGACGTTGCCGAAACCGGAGACGGCAACGGTTTTGCCCTTGAGGGTTTCGTCGCGGGTTTTCAGCATTTCCTCAACAAAGTAGACGCAGCCGAAACCGGTTGCTTCCGGGCGGATCAGGCTGCCGCCCCAGGGGATGCCCTTGCCGGTCAGCACGCCGGTAAACTCGTTGCGCAGCCGTTTGTACTGGCCGAACAGATAGCCGATCTCGCGTCCGCCAACGCCGATATCACCGGCCGGCACGTCGGTGTCCGGGCCGATATGACGGAACAGCTCGGTCATGAAGCTCTGGCAGAAACGCATGACTTCGTCGTCGCTCTTTCCCTTGGGATTGAAGTCGGAACCGCCCTTGCCGCCGCCCATCGGAAGCGTGGTCAGGCTGTTTTTGAAGACCTGCTCGAAGGCGAGGAACTTCAGGAGACCGAGGTTGACGCTGGGATGGAAACGCAGCCCGCCCTTGTAGGGGCCGATGGCGCTGTTCATCTCGATGCGGAAACCGCGGTTGATCTGGATTTCACCCTTGTCGTCCATCCAGGGAACCCGGAAGATGATGGTCCGTTCCGGTTCCACCATGCGCTCAAGGATCTTGGCCTTTGCGTATTTGGGATTGGCTTCGATATAGGGCATAAGCGATTCGGCGACTTCGGTTACCGCCTGGTGAAATTCCGGCTGGCCGGGGTTTTTGCGGATGACTTCTTCAATAAATTCTGCCACTTTTTGTGCCATGTTTTTTGAGCTCCTTTGGGAATTATGGGTTGCGTGTATTTTGCAAACGAACTAAAAAATAAAAAAAGGCGCCCTCATGCAAGGACGCCTTTGTCATGCTTTCATTTGACGCACGCCGTTGTGCGTTTCCACCATTTGTTGTCCAAACAAACTTTATATGGATTGGCAGGGAAGAATGTCAACATCTTTTTCTCAAGCTTCCGAAGAGAAAGACATTTGGGAAAGCCCTGATGCGGCGGTCGCGCCGGAGCGGCTTTTGGAGGCGCTTTCCCGGATCAGCGAGGCGATTACCTCCGATCTCTATCTGGATGATGTGCTCAAATTCATCGTCACCGTCACTGCGGAGCTGCTGCATTCCAAGATCTGTTCGCTGATGCTTCTGGACGAACAGAAGGGCGAGCTGGTGGTCAAGGCGACGCAGTCGATCAGCGAGGACTATCTGAAAAAGCCCAACATTCCTCTGGGCAGCGGCATCGCCGGACGGGTGGCGCAGAACTGCCAGGAGATCGCCGTCATCGATGTCCGCGCCGATGACCGTTATATGTGCACCGATATCGCCCGCCGGGAGCATCTTTGTTCGCTGCTGAGCGTGCCGCTGGTCTTCAAGGGCAAGGTCATCGGCGTGCTCAACTGCTACACCTCGCAACCGCATGTTTTTACGGCGGGGGAAAAGACGGTCATCCGTTCCATTGCCGGGCAGGCGGCGGTGGTTATCGAAAACTTCCGGCTGGTTGTGGAAAGCCAGGTGATCCGGGAGGAACTGGAAACGCGCAAGATGGTGGAAGAGGCCAAGCGCCTGTTGATGGCGCGCGAGGGCCTGAGCGAAAAGGAGGCCTACCGCCGCTTGCGGCAGTACAGCATGAACCAGCGCCGCAGCATACGGATCATCGCGGAGGGCATCGTGCTGGATCAGAAAAACGCAAATGGCCGCTGAAGGCGTTTGGGAAAGAGTTTACACTTCAAGGCTGTACACATAGTCGTCCATGAAGAATCCATGGCCGATGTCGTTTTTTTCCGTGCGTATTACCTTGAAACCCAGTTTTTCGTAGGCGGAGCGCGCGCTGTTGTGTTTGTTGACGTTCAGTTCGATGGAGGCAAGCCCCGCTTTCCGTGCCTCTTCGGCGACATGGGCCATCATTTTCCGGGAAAAGCCTTTCCCGCGTTCCTGTTTGTACAGGTAGAACTTGCTCAGGTACATGGCGCTTCCTCTTGGGTAGAAGGCCATGAATCCAATATTTTTGCCTCCCCTTGTGACAAAGAAATAGCGGTATCCCTGCGCCAGCTGTTCGCGTATCGCTTCCACCGACTGGAACTTCAGTATCATGTAGTCGTTTTGTCCGGGGCCGATTATCGGATCGTAGTGCTCCTTGACGATGGCGCTGGCCATTTGGGACATTTCCCGGATTTTCTCCTCTTCGCCCGTAAACAGTTCTTTGAATTCCATACGGATTGTGTCCCTGGTTCGTGTCGCCGGTATTGAAAGAGGTCAGGCGCTGCCTTGTCTGGCGGATCGTTTGGTAAAGGCCACGGAGTCGCCCCAGGCGTTGTAGAGAATTTCATGGCCGATCGACTTCATGCGCAGATCCAGACAGCCACGGCACTGTTCCGGCTTGTCGCCGACACAGGCTTTATCTGGATAGATGAGGTACTCTTCGCGGTACTGCTGCGGCGTCAGGTTGGGCATGATGACGTTGGCGCCGGCCTCGACTGCCTTTTCGCGCCCCTGTGGGTCGAGCGTCTGGGTCGCGGTGGCGGCCACCATGTTGATCTCGGGCATCATCAGCCGCAGGGTGGCTATCATGTTCAGCGTCAGCCGCATCCGTTCCTCGTCGGAGGGGATCTGCTCCCGATAGGCCCAAAGCGGGGTGTCGGGGTGGGGCAGGAAGGGCCCCAGGCCCACCATCGCCACATCCTTTTCCTGGAAGAAGAGCAGATCATGCACCAGATGATCCAGCGTCTGGAAGGGAAGGCCCACCATCACGCCGGTGCCGGTCTGGTAGCCGGTTTTCAGCAGGCTGTCGATGCAGGCGAGACGCCGCTCGAAGTCATGGACATCGTCCTGCGGATGGATCTTTTCGTAGAGGCTTTTGTCGGAAGACTCGATGCGCAGCAGGTAGCGGTGGGCGCCCGCCTCGAACCATTCCCGGTAGACCTCCTCGCTCTGTTCGCCGCAGGAAAGCGTGATGCCGATGCTGTTGTCCGAGAGACGCTTGATCTCCCGGACGAGGCGGGTAATGCGTTCGGTGAAGGCGCGGTCAGATCGTTCCCCGCACTGGATGGCCATCGAACCGTAGCCCAGCTCCAACGCCAGCCGCGCGCAGCCCATTACCTCCTCGTCGCTGACGGTGTAACGCACGACCTTGGTATTGGAGCGGCGCAAGCCGCAGTAGAGGCAGTCCTTGCGGCAAATATTGCTCAACTCCACCAGACCGCGCAGATGCACGTGGTTGTCCAGTGTGCCGAGCTTGACCGCCAGCGCGCGCTGGCGCAGCTTCTCCGCCTCCGCTCCGCGCGAGTCCAGCAGGCGTTTGAGATCGTCACGGTCAAAACGGCTTTGCTCCAGGATGTCATCGAACGTTTTCATCGTTTTTCCCACAAGGTTGTTTTTCTCACAGGATCAGGCTTCCCCGAAGACTTCCGCGGTAAACAGGTAGATGCTGGTTTCGGGTTTTTGCCAGGCGTCCGTCGGCAGGCCGGCCTTGCGGCAGGTTTGCCGCAGGAAGGTTTCGCGATCCCAGCCGTATTCGGTGGCGACCTGCGGCAGCAGCACGCCGCGCCTCATGCCGTTTTCCAGATAGATGCCGTGGGTGCCGACCACGACGCTGTTCGGATCGGCGGTTTTTACCAGCGGAGAGAGCACCGAGATTTCCAGCGAAAAGTCCGCAAGTTCCTCCTCCGTCATGGCGGGAAAACGCGGATCGCGGGTGGAGGCGGCAACGGCCATTTCCGTCACCTGCTTCCAGAGCGGCATCCGTGAGGTGAAGACGCCGATGCAGCCGCGCAGCCGTCCCTGACGGTGGATGGTGACAAAGCAGCCCTGCTGCACGTTGAGCGCCGTCTCATCACGTTTTTCCAGCGGGATTTTGCCGGTGCGGACGTAGGTTTCAATGACGTTGCGCGCGATGCCCAGCAGGATTTTGCGTTCTTCGGATGTCAGTGCGTTGGCCATGATTTTTCCTCCAGAGGTTATCTCCCCGTTTTTCAAGCCTCCCTCTTTGAGGGCGGTGGCCCGAAGGGCCGGAGGGAGTCACTTTGCCGTTTTCTAACTCCCCCACCCGGCTTGCGCCGGGAGCTCCCTCAAGGAGGGGGCCAACATTTTCAACGATTCCGCTTGCTTGACTCTCTTTTGGGGAAGCCGGCCGTTGGTTTTCGCGTTTGCGGCTACTCCTTGTGCAGGCGCTTGCGATCCACGTAGCTCAGGAGCTTCTTGCGCATGCGGATGGA
>JAFZPK010000140.1 GCA_017552515.1 Deltaproteobacteria bacterium
ACAACCTCGTACAGGAAAAATCCACGGATGCCCTCGCCGCCGCTGTGCTGCTCAACAAACAGCAGCTTGACACCCTGGCACGCCAAATCGGTTTTCTGGTGGATTCCGCGCGGGCCTTCCGTTCGGAGGACAGCAAATCACTGTTCCAGCGCGTCATCTCGCTGTCCACACAGACTGTGCGTGACCCGCAGCGCCTGCAGGGAGGTCCCACCGAAAATCTTTGCCAAATGGGTCTGCTGCCCGAATTTTTGGAGGGTCTGCCCTACCGCAGCGAAGTAATGAAACTGACCGAAGATCGCTGGCTGGCCATGAGCGCCCGCGAGCAGGACGAGCTTATCTACTCGCTGGAAGCTAAGTTGCGCCTGTATCGGGAATACCACAACGACACGGCCAACTGGGTTTCCTTTGGCTCCACCGATCCGGCGGATGCACTGTACCGTGTTCCGCTGAGTTCGTTGCCGTAAGGAAAGGCATCTTTCGTTTCTTTTTCCCCTTCTCTTCTTTAGGGGGAAGGGCGGGGATAGGAAGAAAAGCGTTCTATCCTTCCCTCCCCCAAGCCCTCCTCCCGCAAGCGGAGGAAGGACTTCAAGACATCCCCCCTCCCGGGGGGGCTCAACATGAAACTGCATTAATGGAAATGTAAGCTATGCCCCTTCTGGAAGTCAGCAACCTGTGCAAATGTCACACCGCCGGAAAGACGCTTTTCCGCGCGGAAGCTTCGCTTGTCCTCCGGCCAGGGCAGGCACTGGGCATCACAGGCCCCAGCGGCTGCGGAAAAAGCACTGTGCTGGAGATGCTGGCTTTGCTCTCCAAACCCACAAATGCCGGGCGCTTTCTGCTGCGGCTCCCTGACCAAAATCTCGATCTGGCCGCCCTCTGGCGAGAAGCTCCCCAGCGTCTTGCCGCAATCCGGCGCCGGCATCTTGGTTTCGTCCATCAGGGAGGTGGTCTGTACCCTTTTCTGAGCGTGCGCGAGAATATTCACCTGCCGCTTCTGCTGAATGGCTTTGAAAAAACGCCCGACACAAACGCGCGCGTGGAGGAACTGCTGGATTTCCTCGGCCTTGCTTCGGTTGCGGATAAACTGCCGGAAACCCTCTCCTACGGAGAACGCCAGCGTACCGCCATCGCCCGGGCTCTGGTCCATCAGCCCAATCTTGTTCTTGCGGATGAGCCCACTTCCGCCCTTGATCCGGAGACGGCACTCGCCGCCATGCGGCTGCTTGTCTCGGGAGCCAGGGAAAGAGACTCGGCGCTCGTGGTGGTCAGCCACGATCACGCGCTGCTGGAGAAAGCGGGCATTCCAGCTGTCGCCATGCAGCCCCTTGCCGAAAAGAAGAGCGGCGAAAAGTGTTACAGTCTAGTTCTCCCCGCCCCCAGAAGCGAAGCACCCACAGAGAAACCGGCCGCCGTTCCCGCCCTCCCGCGCTGGAACCTGCCACTGCTCCACTGGCTGGCTCTGCGGGATTTCCGTCACGAGCGGGCGCTTTCTTTCTGCGCGGTTCTGGCCTTCGCGGCGGCGCTTACGCCCCTCATGGTTCTAGGTGGTTTGCGAACAGGCGTAATCGCCACCCTTTCCCAACGTCTTTTGAACAACCCCGCCGCTCTGGCTGTAAATCCCTACAGCAGCCGAAGCTATTCGGAAAAAGATATCGCGGCTCTTCAGGCACTGCCGCAGGTGGCCTTTGTCGTTCCCCAGACGCGGACGCTGGCCAGCACTGTCCAGGTAACTCGCCCGGACCGTCCCCCGGTGAGCGCCGACGTTCTCCCCACGGCAACAGGTGACCCACTTCTTGAGCGGTATACCTCCGTGCCGCCGGAAGATGGGGCTGTCATCACGCGGGAACTGGCCCGCTCCCTGCCCCATGTTGCCGTGGGGCAGATTTTGCCGCTTACCATCACCCGCCGTGTGAACGGCCGCCCCGAATCGGTCGTCTATCCCATGCGTCTCCACGGCATCCTGCCGGACGCCGCCGACTGGAAAGCTCATATCTACGTACCAAGCGCCCTGTTGCTGGATATGGAACGCTACCGTGACGGCTTCGCCGTGCCCAAACGCGGCTGGCCAGGCGCGGAGCCCTCCGGCGAGCAGCGGCGCTATGCCGGTTTCCGCATGTATGTAGCCAGCCTTGAGGCCGTCATCCCCGTACGCGACGAACTGAAGCGCCGGGGCATTGATGCCTACACCTTCGCCCGCGAGGTGGAGACCATCCAGGGCCTGAAATCGGCCCTGACGCTGGTCACGCTGCTGGTAGGCGGTGTGACACTGGCCGGCATGGCCTTTTCGCTGGCAAGCCTGGCCACGGCCAACGTGCGGCGCAAGGCCCTGTTCTTCGCCCAGGGACATCTCATGGGCCTTTCACGACGGGAACTGCTCCTTCTGCCACTCTTGCAAATGGGCTTTACGGCTTTGCTGGCAGCTTCCACATCACTTCTGCTGTACGGATGCGCCGCGATCATCCTGGAATTCACCGCCGCTCCCTGGCTGGAAAACGGTGAACACGCCTGTCAGTTGCCCGGAGCGCATATCGCCGCTTTGTATGCAGGAGCCTTCGCGCTGGCCTGTCTCTGCGGCCTGGCCTCCTGCCGGCATTTGTTAACTTTCCGTCCCGAGGAGGTGCTGCGCCGTGATGCGTAACGTTCTGCGAGATAAGGATCCATTGAACAAGAACAGACTGACGGAGACGGCTAGAAAAGTGCTCCTTCCAACTTTGCAGGTCCCCTTCCTCCGGGAGGAAAGTCTCAGCTTCCACCGCGCGGAACAAGAAGATGCCGCGTGGCGGTCCGAAGGGGAGCCGCGGTTTGCCGGCAAGGCCGCGGCCTCCCCCCGGCTCTGGGTGTCACATCCCGGTTCTGGATCCCTCCAAGGGAGGCTTCATGCACCGGTTCCGGCCCCCCACCCCCTTCCCGCAAGCGGAGGGAGGGCCACTCAATTGGCGGCATTGCCCTTGAGATGGGCAGTAACAAAAATCCTGGCACTCTGCCTTTGTTGCGGCCTGTTCTTCATTCCCCAGGTGGCCCACAGCCTGAAACTGACGCCCAAAAGCGAGACTCCCGGCGTGGAGCAGGTTTACAATCCCAAACCCTCCCCCGGAGACGTACTGCTTCCCATGCCGGGCGGCCTGAAAATGACGCTGCGGCCGGTCTGCGTGCCGGCGGGCGGCTACCTGGACGACGTGCAACAGCCTTTCGGCATTGGCTCGGCCGCCGCGGAGGACGGCACGCCCACTGCCGAGGCCTGGTCCGACCGGCGCTATACCGCCTCCATCACCGCCCCCTTCGAACTTGCCGACCTGCCGGCAAGCTGGGGTGATTCGCCGCGCCAATGGCTAAACGCCGATCCCGCAAGTGCCGCCGCATCCGGCAATGGCCTGCGTCCCTTTTTGTACTTCATCGGCAAGTACGAGGTCTCGCGGGCGCAGTGGCGGGCGGTCATGGAACCGGACAAGGAGTTCAAGCTCCAGCCCGGCGATGATCAGCCCATCACCAACATTTCATGGTTTGACGCCCTGGAATTCACCCGCCGCTATTCCGAATGGCTGATGCGGTATCATCCCAACTCGCTGCCCTTCTTCCGGCAGGAAAACCGTTCGGCCTTCATCCGGCTGCCCACGGAGGCGGAATGGGAATACGCGGCACGCGGAGGGCACAAGGTCAGCCCGGTGGAACGCGAGCGCACCCGTCTGCATCCCGCGCCCGAGCAGGCGGACATGGGCGAGTACATCATCGCCTCCCAGTTTGACACCACGCTGACCGCTCCGGCCGCCATCGGCAGCCGCAAGGGCAATCCTCTCGATCTGCACGACATGCTGGGCAACAGCGCGGAAATGGTGCAGACGCCGTTCCGGCTGATCGCGGCGGGCCAACAGGTGGGCAACCAGGGCGGCTTCGTCATCAAGGGCGGAAGCTGGCGGGCTGCCAATTTGATCAACCTGCATCCGGGACGACGGATAGAGGCCGACTACTACGTCGAT
>JAFZPK010000141.1 GCA_017552515.1 Deltaproteobacteria bacterium
CACACCTGTTTCCATTCCGAACACAGAAGTTAAGACTCGCCACGCTGATGATACTGCACGGGAGACTGTGTGGGAAAGTAGGTCGCCGCCGGATCTAAAAAAGAGAAACCCGTCTAACCGCGGGTTTCTCTTTTTTTATTTTACAGCACCATCATCAGTGTCCCCGCGCCGATGAGAGCGCAGCCGATGAGCGATTTTACTGTAAACTCCTCGTGGAGAAACACAAAGGCCAGCACGATGGTGATGACCACACTCAGCTTGTCTATTGGGACAACCTTTGACGCCTTGCCGACCTGCAGCGCTTTGTAATAGCAGAGCCAGGATGCACCGGTCGCCAGTCCGGACAGGATCAGGAAGATCCAGCTTTTCTGACTGATGGACTTGATGCCTCCCTGCGTGTCCGTCAGAAGTACCATGCCCCATGCCATGATCACAACAACCACCGTGCGGATGGCGGTAGCCAGATTGGAGTTCACGCCCTCAATGCCGATTTTTGCCAAGATGGATGTTAAAGCGGCGAAAATCGCCGATCCCAATGCAAACCAGAACCACATGTGTTCAAACCTCCGTCACAACCCGGCACGGCAACCCTCTCATCTCAAATATGATGGCTTGCCGTTTAGTTTTAATATACTCCAGTAGAAATTCCCTGTTCATCACGACATTTTTTCCCGGATCAGGTCCGTTATCATCCGGTAAAGTTCCCGCCATTGCGGATGGGCGGCCAGATGCTCAAGGTGCCGTGCAATCACGTTTTGATCCCCCCGGGCGGCGGGGCCGGTCTGCGCCTTTGCGGGGGGAAGTGTGTGCAGTTTGGAGACGCTTTCCCCGATAAGCGGCATCAGCACGTCAAAGGGCAGTTGTTCCTCCGCAAGCAGATCGGAAGCAATACTCCAGAGATGATTGGCGAAGTTGCAGGCGAAGACCGAGGCCACATGCAGGGTTTCGCGCTGTTGCGAATCCAGATCGAAGGCGCGATCGGCAATCCGGTAGGCGACCTCGTGCAGCAGCGCCAGCCCGGAAGGGGTGTTGGCTTCGAGAAAAATCGGTATGGCGCGGAAGTTGACCGGCTTTTCCTTCGAAAAGGTTTGCAGGGGATAGAACACGCCGTATTGATCGCGCGCGCCTTCGAACACCGCCATCGGCACACCGCCCGCGGTATGGGCATGAACGCCTGCACGGGCGGAAATTCCACGGATGACTTCCGGCAGGGCGTCATCCTTGACCGCGTACAGGTAGAGATCCGCGCAATCCATCACCTGTTTCAACGAGGTAACCGGATCGGCCTCAATGGCTTCCGCCAGGGGACGTGCCGATTTTTCGGTGCGGCTGTATACCTGCGCGACATGCAGGCCGCTGTCGTGGAGGGCCTTACCCAGATGGGTGGCCAGATTTCCGGCGCCGATCAGAACAATTTCAGGATCCATAGGTCTTTCCTTTGTTGTTATTGGCCCCCGGGGCTTTAGGGCGACCACGCAGGGTCGCCCCTACGGGTTCTGGCGCCCCCTTTGGGGGAGCTGCCGAGCACCAGCGAGGCTGAAGGGGTCGGAGAACAGCCTTTAACCTCTTCCGCCTCACTTCGTTCGCCCCCCTCTCAGAGGGGGCTTTAAAGCCCTCTCCTTTGGAGAGGGTGCCCGAAGGGCGGGAGAGGTAATTGCCTTACCCTGACCTCATCCGTCAGCCCTGCGGGCTGCCACCTTCCCCAGAGGGGAAGGCATTAAAGGCTGCCGCCGAAGGCGGCTGGGGGAGTTTGTAATTACATCCCCGTATGTCCCAGCCCGCCGTCGCCGCGTTCGGAGGTGGTGCTGAAAGCTTCAACAACACGGAGCCCCACCTGGGTTACCGGCATGAAGATCATTTGGCAGATGCGATCGCCGGGATGAACGGTGAAGGTCTCCTGGCTGCGGTTCCACAGCCCGACCAGGATTTCGCCGTGATAGTCGCTGTCAATAATGCCAACCAGATTGGCCAGCACAATGCCGTGATGAATGCCGAGGCCGGAGCGCGGCGCCAGAAGCGCCATCAGACCGGGATCGTGGATGTTGAGCGCCAGTCCGGTAGGGATGATATGGGTGGAACCCGCCTCCAGTGAAAGCGGTTCCTTGATGCAGGCGCGCAGATCCATGCCCGCGCTGCCCGCGGTGGCATACTCCGGCAGGGGAATTTCCCTGCCCACAAGGGGATTGAGGATTTTTACCTCGACTCCGTTTTCCATATGATTTATAAACTCCTATTTCAGGCCATGTTCGTCCGTCTAATGATGATGAGGGTGGCTTTTTTGTTGAAATCGTTTGAGCTTTCTTTCTCCGGTGCTTTTGAGAAGCCCGGCAGCGTTTTTGAAAGGGATGGCCATGATTGTCAACATCAATTCGACAAATCCCCAGATGCGTTTCATCCGCAAGGTGGTGGAATGCTTGCGTGAAGGCGGCGTTGTCGCCTATCCCACCGACACGGTTTACGGCATTGGATGCGACATTTTCAACCAGAAAGCGCTCAAGCGGATCTACCAGCTCAAGCAGCGGGATCCCCGCAAGCCGTTTTCATTTATCTGTTCCGATATCTCCGATATTACCCAGTACGCCCAGGTCAGCAACTTCGCCTTCAAGATTATCAAGCGGCATTTGCCCGGTCCCTACACCTTTGTGCTGGAGGCGACCAGGGTGGCGCCCAGCCTGCTCATGACCCGCCAGCACACCGTCGGCATCCGTATTCCCGACAACGCCATCTGCAACATGATTGTGCGTGAGCTGGGGCATCCCCTGGTAACGACCAGCGCCCACATCAGCGGCGAGGATTCGTTGAGCGATCCGCAGGAAATTGAACGGGTGCTGGGAAAACAGCTGGATATGGTGGTGGATGGCGGGGTTCTGCGCGGCGAGCCCTCGTCCGTGATAAGTCTTGTCGGTGATCAGGTGGAGGTTCTGCGTGAAGGCGGCGGCGACATCTCCTGGATTGAGATGGAATAGTCTCGTTGATAATTGAAGAGAAGCGGAAGCTGACACAAAAAAACCGCAACCGGCCTCAAACCGGCTGCGGTTTTTTATTGAAAGGGGGAAGCGCTTTAAAGTGCCTTGGCCTTTTTGACGATGTTTTCCACGGTGAAGCCGAAATTTTTCATGACGGTTTCTCCCGGCCCGGAGGCGCCGAAGCCGGTCATGCCGAGAATCGCTCCATCCAGCCCCACGTAGCGCTCCCAGCCCTGCGGACTGCCGGCTTCCACCGCCAGCCGTTTGCGCACCGTAGGCGGCAGCACCGATTCGCGGTAGCTCTGCGGCTGCGCTTCAAAGAGCTCCCAGGACGGCATGTTGACCAG
>JAFZPK010000142.1 GCA_017552515.1 Deltaproteobacteria bacterium
CCTTCCCAAAGTGAGCATTCACTCCCTGATTCTGAAAGGCGGAGGAGCGGTCATCACCGACGATCCCGACGAGTACCGGGATATGGGAGTACCCGTGTTGGGCGTTGCCAATGTCCACCAGGCAACCCTGGATATCGGCAAACTGGCCAGGGACCACTACAAGGGAAACGTTATCGGCATTACCGGCAGTGCTGGAAAAACAACGACGGTGACCCTGTTGGCACATGTTTTGAGCGCCTTCGGCAAGGTCGGGCAAACCGCCCGAAGCGCCAACCTGCCCATCGGCATTGCATGGAACATGGCTGTCATGCCGCAAGACGCCGATTACTGGGTGTTGGAAATGGCTGTTGGGCGTATGGCCCAGAACAGTAAAATGATCCGCCCGGATATTGCCATTATGACCAATATTGCTCCGGCCCATCTGGAATATCATCATTCCGTTGAAAATATTGCCCTCAAAAAATCACAAATTTTCGAGAAAATGCCATCCGGAGGCCTGGCGGTCATCTGCCGCGACATTCCCCAGTACGATTTGATCCGGGGGCAGGCGGAAGTGTATGGAGCACAGATTGTCTCCTACGGAGAACACCCCGCATCGGACATCCGTTTGACCCACTACGAAGAAAATACTGCACACGTCCAACTTGGAGGACAACATCTTCTTGTCACCTTGCAGGCACGGGGCAAGCATATGGCCATGAATGCCCTGGCGGTGTTGGCCGTAGCGCAGCACTACAAACTGGATATGCCTGCTGTAGTAAGAGCCTTGGGCACTTTTCAGCCAGTTGCCGGCCGTGGAGCAATAAAAGACGTACAGATTGAAGAGAAGAATATCCGGATAATCGATGAAACGTACAACGCAAATCCATTATCCATGAAAGCGGCGTTGAATGCCTTCGCGGCGTCATCCTGCCCACCGCAACACCGCATAGCCATATTGGGAGATATGCTGGAACTGGGTGCGAATTCGGAAAAATATCATCTGGAGTTGCTGCCTTTTCTTGAAGCTGTCAAGGCACGCATAACAGTTCTCTGCGGAGAACAGATACATGCCTTATTTTGCTTACTCAATAAATCAAAAGCAAAAAACACAGTATACTGGTGCAAGAATATTGATGAATTAATTGATTTCTTCAATGAAAATACCAGTTTATTGTTTGATGAAGATGAAATTTTGATCAAATCCTCCCACGGAGTAGAGCTCCATCGGTTGATAGCCTTTCTTGAAAATATCGGTTCTTCTCCAGATCTGGTGGAAAACGATGAAATGGATAGGGAACAGGAGTGACAAAATCAATTTGAATTTTTCGTGGCGATCGTTTGAACGTCACTTCCATGCGCGGCGACACGCCAGAAAGCGTCAAGTTCAAGCCCTTTGCCGCGCTGGACGGCCTGCTGGACGGCGAGAAACCGCAATAAGGTTTGGGGAGGGAAAGCAATGCGCTTTGCCGGAATGACCTTCGGCTGGAAAGAGGACGGCCGGCGGCTGCTGGCCGTCATGCTGGCCGCCCTGATGATGGCAGTCAACATCAAGACCTTCGTGCAGGCGGGCGACCTCTATCCCGGCGGCGTTACCGGGCTGACCGTGCTTCTTCAGCGGCTCTTCCAGCAGTTCCTTCATCTGGACATTCCCTTTTCCGTTATCAATTTCCCGCTGAACGCCATCCCGATTTTCATCGGTTTCCGTTTCATTGGCCGCAAGTTTACGCTCTACTCGCTGATCGTCATCCTGGTGGGCGGTGTCCTGACCGACCTCATACCTGCCCAGGCCATCACCTCCGATCCCCTGCTGACTTCCATCTTTGGCGGGCTACTCAACGGCCTGGCGATCAGCCTGTGCCTCATGGTCGACGCCACCAGCGGAGGAACGGACATCATCTCCATCTACCTCTCGCAAAAGAAGGGCATGGAAACCTGGAACCTGATCCTTGGCTTCAATACGGCACTGCTCGCCTGCGCGGGGTTCTTGTTCGGCTGGGATAAGGCGCTGTATTCCATCATTTTCCAGTACGTTGCCACCCAGACCATCCGCACACTCTATCGGGAATACCAGCAGCAAACGCTCTTCATCATTACGGACAAGGCCCAGGAGATCGCGGACGCGATCCACGAGACCTGCCACCACGGCGCCTCCATCATGCAGGCGGAAGGCTCGCACGAACACCGGATGTACCACGTGGTCTATTCGGTGGTTTCTGCCTCCGACGCGCGTCGGGTGATACTGGTGGTCAAGAAGATCGATCCTCGTGCCTTCGTCAATTCGCTCCGGACCACGGAACTGTCCGGGTATTTCTACATGAAACCCAAGGATTGAGAGAGATTTTCAAAACACGGGAAAACGCACAAAGGCGAAAGCACATATGAAATGCTTTCGCCTTTGTCGTTTTGGGAATGGCCCGAATGGCAGGAAGGAGACGGCGCGTTTCAAATCACATAGTTGTCCGCCACCGTCTCGCTCATGAGATCCGCCAGCGTAATGCCGTCGAAATATTTGTTGGTCAGATCGTTAAAGCCCCGCCACATGCCTATCGTGCGGCAACTGCCCACCCGCGGACAAGGTTTGGCGCCATGTTCCAGGCAGGCGACCGGCGCCAGCTCCCCTTCTGTCAGGCGCAGGATCTCGCCCACCCGATAATCTTCCGGAGCGCGGCACAGGCGGTAACCGCCGCCTTTGCCGTGCTGCCCTTCCACCAGCCCCGCTTTCGTCAAAAACGGCATGATCTTTTCCAGATACTTCAGGGAGATCTCCTGCCGTGCTGCCACGTCCTTCATCGGGATATAGTCGGCACTTGGGTGCTCCGCGAGATCAATCATCACCCGCAGAGCATAACGGCCTCTGGTCGAAATCATCATCAACGTCAACCTCTTTTCCCGCCCAGAAAGCGGGCGGCAACCTGATGCGCCGCATCCGGCAATCAGGCAAAAATCTTTCAATCCCTCGGCACGGCCAGCATCCGCTCCAGCGCGCCCTGGGCCTGCCGGCGCACCTTCTCCGGAACCGTCACCACCGGCTCCATCGTCTCCAGCGCCCGGAGCACATCCTCCGGAGAGGTCAGTTTCATATTCCTGCACAGCAGAGGGCTTTCGGGGAAGATGAACTCCTTCTCCGGATTGGCGCGCCGCAGCTGGCAGAGGATCCCCCGCTCGGTCACCACGACAAACTTGCGCGCGGAACTTTTGGCCACAAAATCCAGCATTCCACTGGTGGAAAAAATATGCTGGACCTGACGCAGCACGTCGGTGCGGCATTCGGGATGCGCCAGCGAGACCGCGTCCGGATGCTGTTCAAGCGCCTTTCGCACCGCCTCCGCCGCAACGCTGTCATGAATTGGACAGCAGCCGTCCCACAGATGGCAGGTTTTGTCGGTACGCGCGGCAATGTAGGCGCCCAGATTGCGATCCGGTGCCAAAATGACTTCCTGTTCCGGAAGCGACTGCACCACCCTCAGCGCATTGGCGCTGGTGCAGCAGATATCGCTTTCCGCCTTGGCCGCCGCGCTGGAATTGACGTACAACACCACCGGCGCCTGCGGATACCGGGCGCGCATCTCCCGGATGCGCTCCGGCGTGGCGGTATCGGCCAGCGGGCAACCAGCTTCCCTGCGGGGCAGCAGCACCGTTTTCTGCGGCGAGAGAATGGCTGCCGTTTCGGCCATGAAATACACTCCGCACAGGACAATAACCTTCTTGTCGGTCGAGGCGGCGTGTACCGCAAGGGCCAGCGAATCGCCGACCACGTCGGCAATTTCCTGCACGGCGTCCGGCTGGTAGTTGTGCGCCAGGACAAGGGCGTCACGTTCCCGGGCCAAACGCTGAATCGCGCTTTTGATGTCGCTCATGGGGATACCTCCTTCTTTGGGGATGGTCAAAAAGCCAGCCCTCCTGCAGAGGGGGCTTCTCGCCGACATCGCTTCCGGACAAGGTAAACGACCTTGCTCCAAATGGCAAGACGGGCGGCCTCAATCCGTAAACAGCGGCGTGGAAATGTAGCGCTCGCCGGTATCGGGCAGCAGGACGACAATGGTCTTCCCGGTATTCTCCGGCCGCTTGCCCAGCTGAATGGCCGCGTACAGCGACGCGCCCGAAGAGATCCCCACCAGAACCCCCTCGGTCTTCCCGATGAGCCGCCCGGTGTTAAAGGCGTCCTCATTGCTGACCGCGATAATCTCGTCGTAGATCTTGGTATCAAGGACCTTGGGCACAAAACCCGCCCCAATGCCCTGAATCTTGTGGGCGCCGGAAACGCCGGTCGAAAGCACCGCCGAAGACTGCGGTTCCACCGCCACAACCTTCACATCACCCTTTTTCGATTTCAGATACTGGCCCACGCCCGTCAGCGTGCCGCCGGTGCCGACGCCCGCAACGAAAATGTCGACTTTGCCGTCGGTATCGTCATAGATTTCGGGGCCGGTGGTCTCGTAGTGCGCCTTGGGATTGGCGGGATTTTCGAACTGCCCCGGTATGAAACTGCCCGGTATCTCCTTTGCCAGCTCCTCGGCCCGCGCAATGGCGCCCTTCATTCCCTTGCTGCCCTCCGTCAGTTCCAGCTGCGCGCCGTAGGCCTTCATCAGCAGCCTGCGCTCCACCGACATGGTTTCTGGCATGACAATGATCGCGCGGTAGCCGCGGATGGCGGCCACAGCCGCCAGGCCGATACCGGTATTGCCGGAGGTCGGCTCTATAATCGTCGCCCCGGGATGAAGCCGTCCGCTCTGTTCCGCCTCATCGATCATGGCTTTGGCGATGCGGTCCTTGACCGATCCCGCCGGATTGAAATATTCGAGTTTGGCCAGAATACGTGCGCCAAGTTTCTCCTGTGCCGCAATACGTCCCAGTTCCAGCAGGGGAGTATGACCTATCAGTTGATCCGCGGAAGTGTAGATACGAGCCATAACAAAAGTCTCCTTTTTGTTGTTTTATTTTTATTGCCTGTTCAAGCATGTACCATTTTTCAGCTCAGCGCCGCAAAACCCTGCCGCAGATCCTCAATCAGATCCTCGACATGCTCGGTGCCAATGGAAAGCCGCACGTCTTCCGGCCGGATGCCGGAGGCAAGCAGCTCCTGTTCGTCCAGCTGCGAATGCGTGGTCGACGCAGGATGAATGACCAGCGACTTGACATCCGCCACATTCGCCAGCAGCGAAAAGAGCTTCAGGCTTTCGCTGAACTTGCGGGCCGCCTGGGCTCCGCCGCGGATACCGAAAGTGAAAATCGAACCCGCCCCTTTCGGGAAATAACGGTCGTAGAGTTCCTTTTGCCGCCCGCCGGCCAGCGAGGGATGGTTGACC
This sequence comes from Deltaproteobacteria bacterium, assembly GCA_017552515.1. Classification (GTDB taxonomy): domain Bacteria; phylum Desulfobacterota; class Desulfuromonadia; order Desulfuromonadales; family JAAYDE01; genus RGIG7977. The sequence goes on from JAFZPK010000142.1 coordinate 5,289, forward strand.
TTCTGCACCTGCGGATGATCTTTCAGGAAATCCACGATTTTGAGCGCGTTTTCCACATGCCGCTCCACACGCAGCGACAGGGTTTCCAGCCCCTGCAGCAGCAAGAAGGAGTTGAAGGGAGAAATGGCGGCGCCCTGATCCCTCATCAGCGTGGTCCGCAGCTTGACAATATAGGCCAGATTGCCAACCGCTTCGGAGAACACAATGCCATGATAGGAGGGATTGGGCTTGCAGAGTCCTGGGAACTTGCCGCTGGCTTTCCAGTCGAAACGGCCGGAATCGATAACCACACCGCCCATGACGGTGCCGTGACCACCGATAAACTTGGTGGCAGAATGTACCACGATATCCGCGCCATGTTCGATGGGACGCAGCAACCAGGGTGTGGCAAAGGTGTTGTCCACGATGAGCGGTATGCCGTGGCGGTGCGCAATGGCCGAGACCGCCTCAAGATCCACCAGATCCGAGTTCGGATTGCCCAGCGTTTCCACATAGAGCAGTTTGGTATTGTCCCGGATCGCCCGCTCGAAATTTTCGGGATCGTCCGGAGAAACGAACGTTGTTTCAAGGCCCTGTTCAGGGAGCGTATGGGCAAAAAGATTGTAAGTTCCGCCATAGAGGTTGGTGGCGGAAACGATGTGATCACCAGCCCGCGCGATGTTCTGCACCGCATAGGTAATCGCCGCGCTGCCCGAGGCGGTGGCCAGAGCCGCCGCGCCGCCTTCCAGCGCCGCGATGCGTTTTTCGAAGACGTCGGAGGTGGGGTTCATCAGCCGTGTATAGATATTGCCACCTACTGTCAGCCCAAAACGTCCGGCTGCCGTAGCGGAATCGGGAAAAACATAGGATGTCGTGGCGTAGATGGGCACCGCGCGCGCATCGGTCGCGCTGTCGGGCTGCTCCTGCCCAACGTGTAACTGCAAGGTTTCAAACCGGTACTGTGTCATGATCGCTTCCTTTCTCTCCACGGGGGATATATCAAATCAAAAAAATTATTACCTACCTGCATAGGGCGTAGATGGGATATATCCTTTCCGGGAGCGTTTGTCAAACCTTTCCCTGCAAAAAAATCGGGAAAGGAATATTTTTTTCCCCTTTCCCGACCAACTGTTGAAAAGTTTTGGCAAAATGCCGATAAAAGTTCATAATGGATTAATTTAGGCGAAGACCAATATTTTTGCTCCTGAAACCGGTTATGAACAGATCCTTTTCGTTTGCCTCCCTGAAGGGCGATATTTTCGGCGGCTTTACAGCTGGTATCGTCGCTCTGCCGCTGGCTCTGGCCTTTGGTGTCGCCAGCGGTGCCGGCGTCAATGCCGGCCTGTACGGCGCCATTGCCCTCGGTTTTTTCGCCGCACTCTGCGGAGGCACGCCTACCCAGATCTCCGGTCCAACCGGCCCCATGACCGTCATCTTCGCCTCCACTCTGGCGGTTTTTCCTCCCACGGTGACAGGCGAAATCTCTCCGGCCATTTTTACCGTGGTCTTTCTCGCCGGGATGCTTCAGATCCTCTTCGGCTGGCTGAAACTGGGCGGCTTCGTCCGCTATATTCCCTATCCGGTGATCTCCGGTTTCATGAGCGGCATTGGCGTTATCATCATCCTGCTCCAGCTGCACCCCCTGGTGGGCGCACCAAGCGTCAGCTCCCCACTGGATGCGATAATGCGGCTGCCCGGGGTGCTCTCGCATGCAAACCTCGCCAGCCTGGGCCTGGGCTGTTTTGCCATGGCCATCGTCTTTCTGACGCCGGCCCGGGTAACCCGCACGGTGCCCTCTCCCCTGCTGGCGCTGCTTGCGGGCACAGCGCTCGCCCTGTTCTTTCACCTCGATGTGCCCAGCATCGGCGAGATCCCTTCCGGCCTGCCCCAACTCCATGTGCCGTTTTGGAACCTTGGGCCCCTCAGCATGGCACAGATTCAGAAAGTGATACCGCTGGCGCTGGCGCTGGCGGTTCTGGGTTCCATGGACTCGCTGCTCACTTCGGTAGTGGCCGACTCCATGACCAAAACCCGTCACCACTCCAACCGTGAACTGGTGGGCCAGGGCATCGGCAACATGGCCGCGGCGCTTGTCGGCGGCCTGCCCGGCGCCGGCGCCACCATGCGAACCGTCATCAACATCAAGGCCGGCGGCACCACCCGCGTCTCCGGCATGATGCACGCGCTGTTGCTTACCGGCATCCTGCTGGGACTGGGCAAATACGCCTCCCATATCCCCATGGCCGTGCTGGCCGGTATCCTCATCAAGGTGGGTATCGACATCATGGACTACAGGCTGCTCAAGCTCGCCCGCTGCGTGCCAAAGCAGGATTTCGTCGTCATGGCGACGGTCTTTCTGATCACCGTCTTCGTCGATCTGATCGTGGCGGTGGCGGTGGGCGTGACGCTGGCGGCGCTGCTGATCTGCTACCAGATCGCCCAGCAGGCGCGGATTCAGGTGGAAGACGCCTCAAATCCATGGCAAAACGATCTGGAACGCGACATCGAGAGCAAAACCGGTCACAGCATCCGGGTCATCACTATCAACGGCCCCTTCTTCTTTGGCAGTACCGCCAGAATGCAGGAAAACATCAACGCGCTCATCGGCGCCAAGGTGGTGGTCATCAACTGTCTGGCGGTGCCCTTTATCGATCTCTCCGGCTATTTCACCCTCGGCGAGATGCTCTCCGGCCTGCTCCACGAACGGATCAAGCCCATCATCATCTTCAAAAACGACACAACCATGTACAACCAGATGATCGATCTGGGTTACGGCAAACTGCTGGGCGAGGACGGCATCCAGAGCAACTACAACAGCGCCCTGAACCTGGCCGGAAAGTACCTGGAAGAGATCCGCCAGAAAGAAGAGGAAAAGAAAGCGCGCAAACGCGGGGAAAAAATGGGGCAGGCGACGTAAGGAAGGTCAGCCCATGTCGCCCCATATCAACTGAAGCCAGGCGGCCAGCACTATGCCGGCGGTTTCCGTGCGCAGAATGCGGGGACCCAGCGTGACCGGCAGAAAACCAAAATCCTGCGCCAGCGCGACTTCGGACGCCTCGAAACCACCTTCGGGCCCAATCAGGACCGCAACCGACGAGGGCGAAAAGGTTTCCGCAAGGCTCGACAGGCTCCGGCCGCCCTCCTCCCAGGCCACAAGCCGCATCTCGGCGTTCACCTGCGAAAGCGCCTGCGCAAGCGGCAGGGGCGCATCCATCTGCGGCACCTGTGCCCGTCCGCACTGACGCGTCGCCTCCGTCACAATCCGTTGCCACCGCTCCAGGCGGCGGCCTTCACGCTCCGCATCGCGTACCGGGACGCTGCGGGCGGTCACAACCGGCGTCAGACGCGCGGTCCCCAGTTCGGTTGCCTTCTGCAGCACCAGCTCCAGCTTGTCGCCCTTGGGCAGCCCCTGCAGCAGATGTACCTCAAGCGCCGTATCCCTGTGACATTCCCGTTCACAGACCACAAGACGGGCACAATCTTTCTCCGCCCGCTCAAGCCGGCAGCGCAGCCACAAGCCACGCCCGTCGCCGACCATCACCTCCGCCCCCACCGGCGTCCGCAGCACCCGGCAGAGATGATGGAAAGGCGCACCGTTCAAGGTTATTGCATCCCCGGCCAAAAATTCCGGAGGCACCAGCAGCCGGCGCATGGTCAGAGCACTCCATAGTGCACACAACACCACTCGTCGAGCTGTATCGTTTCACCCGGCGCCTCAAAAAGCGGATCGAAGCACTCGCGGACCAGTGCCGCCTTTTCCGGCAGAATGCCGGAGAGGATCAGTACGCCACGGGTGTCCAGCAGCCGCCGCAGATGCGGCGCCAGCCGCACCAACTCTTCGGCAAGAATGTTGGCGACAACGATATCAAAGACACCTTCCAGCTTCTCGATCGGTGTGGCACTCACCTCAATTGCTCCGGAAAGCCGGTTAAGCGCGATGTTGTTCCGCGCAACCTCACAGGCCTGCTCGTCAATATCAACGGCCAGCACCGGCCTGGCGCCCAGCAGGGCCGCGGCCATTGCCAGAATGCCGGAGCCGGTGCCGACATCAAGCACACGGCAGGGAGAAACGGCTTTCTCCACCGCTTCGGCCAGAGTTTCCAAGCAGAGCCGTGTGGTGGCATGCGTGCCCGTGCCAAAGGCCATCCCCGGATCGAGACGCAGCAATGCTCTTTGCCCATCGTCTTCGACCTTTTCCCAGGTAGGACAGACCAGCAGGCGTTTGCCCACGCGGAAAGGCCGGAAATGCTGCTTCCAGCCCTCGGCCCAGGCCTCGTCATGTACCGGGCTTATCTTGAAAGCGGGAGGGGTCCAACCTGGCGTAAAAACGGCAACCTCGCCCAAGGCCGATTCAATTTTTTCCTTCAGTCCAGCCTGCGGTGCGAAATAGGCACGGATGGAGCATAAAGGCGCATAGTCCTCGCGTGGATCGGGCGGCACGAAGGTATCGAGCTTGCGCTCCTCCACCACCACGCCGCACGAACCCGCTTCCGTCAATGTCTCGCACACCAGATCGACCCAAGCCGCCGGCACCGGCAAGGTGACTTCCTGCCATTCCCGATTCATAAATCTTCCTCCCTGCAACAAGTGAGTTGTCTTTTAACGGTTCTTTGCCGATAATATTCTATTTTCAGCCGGATGCATTCCGCATCCCTTTTCTTTCTTCCCACATGAAAGGTATGGAACAAAAGCGGCATGAACAAAGCTCCCTTTATCTATCTGTTTTCCGACGCCACCGGTGAGACCGTGGAAACGATGGTGGACGCCGCCCTCACCCAATTCCCAGTGGACAACATGCAGATCAAACGCGTCAGCAACCTGCGTTCGGCGAATCAGATCCGCACAGCGCTGGAAACGGTCCTGCTCAACAGGGGCATGGTGGTCTACACCATGGCCGATCAGGAGCTGGCCAATATTGTCCATGAAGAATGCGACGTGCGGAAAATTTTCTGTATCGATCTGTTCACGCCGCTTCTGATGAAGTTGTCCGCCTATCTCGGATGCCCGCCACGCGGTACGCCGGGACTGCTGCACAGCGTCAACGAGCGCTACTACCGGCGGATAGAGGCGGTGGATTTCTCCGTCAAGCACGACGACGGCCAGGAGCTGCGCACACTCTATCTGGCCGACATTATCCTGATAGGCGTTTCACGTTCCAGCAAGACGCCGCTTTCCATGTATCTGGCCAACAGTGGTTGGAAGGTGGCCAACGTCCCCATCATCAAGGGCATCGCCCCGCCGGAGGAACTGTTCAGCGCCGCTCGCAACCGCCTGGTTTGCCTCACCATCGATCCGCAACGCCTGCTGGAACTGCGCATCGCCCGTCTGCGCAACCTTCATCAAAGCATCGACAGTGTCTACGCCAACCTGGAGCAGATCATTGAAGAGCTGGATTTCGTAAAATCGCTCTGCAAAAAACAGGGATGGCCCATGGTTGACGTTTCAGAAAAGGCGGTGGAGGAAACCGCCAACGACATTCTTACCAAACTGCGATTAAAGTAGTTGACGTATCCGGAAAAGCGCTGCTGAAAGAAGTCCGCCCCATGACACTGAATATTCTGGTCGCAGACAAGGATCCCTTCGATTTCACGCGTATCAAAAAGGCGCTGGAGGCAACCGGCGCCACGGTTGCCCATATGGAGAACGAGCCGCTTTCCCCGCAGGGCAACTACGATATCATCCTGATCATCGGAACGATTCCAAACGAAAGCTGGAGCAGCCTTCTGGAACGCCATGCGGCAATACCTCAAATCCGCATTCCGGAAAGCTATGGCGCAAACGGCATGGAGGCGCTCCACCACTTTCTGGATACCATCGCGTCCTTTCAGCTTCCAAGGCATCCGATCGGCTACGCCGATCTGGTGCTCGATCCCGACACCGGCCATGCCTACCGCAACGGTTCCCGCATCGTCCTTTCAGCGACCGAATACAAGATCCTCAAACTGTTCGTTGAACATCCCGACGAAATCCTGACGCGCGAGACCATTGGCAAAACGGTGTGGGGCACGGCTTTTGACGCCTTCACCAACATTGTGGACGTCTATGTCAGCCGGCTGCGTGCCAAGATCGATCACGCCGCGCCTTCACCATTGCTGCACACCGTCCGGGGCAAGGGCTACCGGTTCAGCGCGCGCCAAACAGGGCGGTGCCTACCCGCACCAGTGTCGCGCCCTCCTCGATAGCAGCCTCGAAATCACCGCTCATCCCCATGGACAGCTCGCGCATGGTGACCTGCGGGATCTTCAGGCTTTCCAGATGCTCCGCCAGCTGCCTCAACTCCCGGAAAAAGGGCCTCACACGCTCCGGATCGTCAAAAAACGGCGGCAAGACCATCAGTCCGCACACCCGCACATGGGGAAGCCGCGCCACCGCGCGGGCCAATTCCTCCAGGGAAGAAGCCGCAACACCCGCCTTGCTCGCCTCGCCGCCCAGGTTGGCCTCCAGCAGGATATCGGCCGTCTGCCCCAATTTGCCCCATTGCCGTTCAATCTCTTCGGCCAAAGCAAGACGATCGACCGAATGGATGAGCGTCACCTTGCCTGCCAGGTATTTGACCTTGTTGCTCTGCAAGGCGCCAATAAAGTGCCATTCGGCTCCCGGAGCCACCTGCTCCACCTGTTCGCGTTTCTCCACAAATTCCTGCACATAGTTTTCGCCAAACAGGGTCTGGCCGCAGGCCAGTGCTTCCGTTACCGCCTGGGCCGGCTTGGTCTTGGAAACCGCAACCAGCCGCACGCCGGCAGGATCGCGCCCGGCACGCCGGCAGGCCTCCGCCATCCGGCTCCGTACCGCAGCAATACGCTCAGCAATCGCCATAACCGTTACTACTCCTCGAAAAATGCGTCGGAAAACGGATAGGTAATCTCCAGTTCCTCCAGCAGTTCCACCACCTCGCACAGCGGCAGACCGACCACGTTGGTGTAGCTGCCGTTAATCTGGCGAACCATGAAGGCCGCACCCTTCTGGATGGCGTAGCCGCCCGCCTTGTCGAAGGACTCCCCGATATCGAGATAGTCGTTGATCTCCGTATCGTTGAGCGTCTTGAAGAGCACCTCCGTAACTACCGAACCGGAACGCAGCAAATCCGTCTCGCGATCGTAGATGGCATAGCCGGTATACACATAATGCACACCGCCGGAGAGCATCCGCAGCATGTCGAAGGCCTCCGAACGGCAATTCGGCTTGCCCATGAATACACCATCGCGCACCACGATAGTGTCGCATCCCAGAAACCAGCGTCCCTTGACGCTGCGGCGGGAAGCCACTTCCTTTGCCTTGCCGATGGCAAGACGCACCACATGATCTTCCGGACGCTCACCTTCCCGGCGGCTTTCCACCAAATCGCTCGGCACCACTTCGCAGGCGATGCCCACCGATGCCAGAAGATCCCGCCGTCTCAACGACGCCGATGCCAGCACCAAATCGTTCATCCCCGTTCCCCTCTCCTTTTATATGTTTGCTTCCTGCACAGCATATCTGATTCAACTTGCCTTCAGAAGTCAATGGACTTTTCACCGTCTCTTCAAAAGTCATACCGGCGACCGCCAGTTCTCTTCAAAGGAGCTCCACCAGAGCGCAACATCCCGCAGAGCCCGCTCTGCCATCGCCAGTCGCTGGTTGGAGCGCCCGCGCGGACGAGGCGCCTCCAACGGCGCAAACAGGCCGTAATTGACATTCGATGGCTGAAAATTCTGCGGATCGGACTCCGTAAGATGGGCAAGCAAGGCACCCAGCGCGGTCGTTGCGGGCGGCGGCGCGTAGGCAATGCCTTTTTGCGCGCACGCCACGGCCAGACCCGCCAGAAAACCGCTGGCGGCCGACTCCACATAGCCTTCCACGCCGCTGAGCTGGCCGGCGCAGTAGATCCGGCCATCCGATACGAAGCGCTGATCCTTGCGCAGGCAGCGGGGCGCATTGACGAAGGTGTTGCGGTGCATGCTTCCCAGGCGTGCAAAGACCGCGTTTTCCAGACCGGGTATCATCCGGAACACCCGCCTCTGTTCCGGATAGGTGAGCCGGGTCTGGAAGCCGACCAGATTGAACAGTGTGCCCGCCCGGTTCTCCTTGCGCAGCTGCACCACGGCGAAGGGTTGCCGGCCGGTATGCGGATCGCGCAGGCCCACCGGTTTGAGCGGCCCGAAGGCCAAGGTCATCGGTCCTCGCGCCGCCAGCACCTCCACCGGCATACAGCCCTCAAAATGCCGCGCCTGCTCGAAGGCGTGGTAGGGCACCGACTCGGCGTGACAGAGCTCCTCCACGAAACGCCGGTATTCCTCCTCCGAAAGCGGGCAGTTGAGATAGTCCGCGCCGCCCTTGTCGTAGCGCGAGGCCCACCAGACCTTGGAGAAGTCCAGGGACGAGGCTTCCACAATTGGCGCAATGGCGTCATAAAAATAGAGGTCTTCCGTCCCGGCCAGGGTCCGGATGGCGCCGAGCAGAGGCTCCGCAGAAAGCGGGCCGGTGGCCAGAATCACCGTGCCGCTTTCGGGCAGCGCGTCAAGACGCTCCCGTACGACCTCAATATGGGGATTTTGCTCGATCCGGGCGGTAATGCAGGCGGAAAAGCGCTCCCGATCCACGGCCAAAGAGCCGCCGGCCTCCACCTGGGTCAGTTGCGCCGCCTCCATGAGCAGGGCACCGCAGTGCCGCAGTTCCTCCTTGAGGCAGCCGACCGCATTGGCAAGGCTTGCGCCGCGCAGGCTGTTGGAACACACCAGCTCCGCCAGGTCCGCGTTTTTGTGCGCCGGAGAAAAATAGCGCGGCTTCATCTCGTAGAGCCGCACATCCAGACCACAACGCGCTATCTGCCAGGCTGCCTCGCAGCCCGCCAGACCACCGCCCACCACCACTACCGGAGCCTGTGCCTCCACCATGCCTTTCCTTTCCGCCCCATGCGCGCAAAAAGAAACCGCCGCAAACTTCACGACGGTATCCTGTTCGTTCCTTAAAGACTTCTCCGCCCCATGAATTTTCAGGGCTTTACGACACTTTACCGGGCACTGCTGCACGCACTGCAATCACCGCTGCAGGCCGCAATGCCGCCACGCGACGACAGGGCAAAGCCCTTCCCCTTTTCGCCATCAAGATAGTCGATGATCTGATCCTCGCTGAAGACGTCCACCTCTTCGTCCAAAAGCACCCTGATGCCGTCCACATCCTTCAGAGCCATGCCTTCCTGGAACGTTTCCAGCAAAAGCTTCATATTGGGGCCCGAACAGCCCAGGCCGTCAAAGGCAATCCGCACCACCTTGTCCGGAGATTTTTTCAGGTATTCTTCCAGTACTGCCCGCGCTGCGGGACTGATCTCGATCATGACGCTTTATCCTTTCCCTCAACAAATAAAAGAGCTGATGCCTGTCAAAAATGGCCGAAGAACACTGTAAGCCGGGTTCTGTCTCCGCCGTCGGTTGCCCGCCGGCAGCCGGAAATCATTCATCTAGGGCCGCCGTCACCGGCGGCCTCAAGCGGCCAGACCCGAAAGCCTTGGACGGGCCGTCCTCAAACGCTTTCCTATTTGGCCTTGCTCCGGATGGGGTTTACCAAGCCTGCGGCGTCGCCGCCGCAGCTGGTGGGCTCTTGCCCCACCATTTCACCCTTACCTCTTTCTTCTGGGAAAACCGCTTTTTCCCGAAAAAGGCGGTATCCTTTCTGTGGCACTTTCCCTGGGGTCACCCCCGGTTCCTGTTAGGAACCATCCTGCCCTGTGGAGCCCGGACTTTCCTCCCGCTCTTCCCCGGAATCCGGGGAGAAGCCGGCGATTCCCCGTCATTCTTCGGCCCTGCCGGTGTTTTGTCGCTTTTATCACAAAAGTTCAAGATTTTTTCGCAGGTTCCGACGCATCAAGATAGAGGATCCGGTTGCAGTGCGGACAACTGTTCAACTCCGTGCTGTGGTAGAGGCTGTTGAAAAACTGCGGAGGCAAACGCATATGACAGCCGGTACAGGCGCAGGCGCGCGCCGCCACCACCGCAGAGCCATTGCGCAACTCAATGAGCTGTTCATAGCGGCGCCGCAACGGTGCGGGCAGTTTGTCCAAAAGAACAGCGCGGGACTGCTGCTTTTCCTCCAGTTGTTGATCGAACTGGGCAATTTGAGGCGCGATTTCGGCGCTGCGCGCACCCGCCCGTTCCTGAATCTCGGCAATGGCCTGCTCTTTTTCGGTTTTTTCCTCCTGCAACTGCACATTGCCATTTTCCAGTTCCCGAATCCGCTCCTGAGCTTCCCGGTTGGCCTGCTTGGCCGTTTCCCGCTCCTTCGTGACCGCGTTCTGCTCCTTCACCGTATGAACTTCCAGCAGTCGTTTTTCAGCCTTTACAATCTTTTCCTGACCATCTGCCAGAACAACCTGCAAATCCTGAATGACTTTTCCGGCATCGCCGAGTTCCGCCTGCAAACGCGCAACTTCCGACTGCAATTCGTCCAGACCGGCAAACAGCTCCCGCTCTTCCGTCTGCAACCGTGCCCGAAGCGTTTTTATCTCGAGAATTTCATTGTCAATCGCCTGCAGTTTAATCAGCTCCTCCACCTGTGGCAGCACCCCGCACCCCCTGTTTCATTGATTTCGATGAAGATGAAAAAAACGGCCCGGCTTGTCTTTTCCGAACCGATCCATTTGCCCTATACATAGTCGAAGGGATCGTGTTCCCCCATCATTTCCAGCACCTGCAAGGGCAGACGCTCCCGCCCGGCCGCATCACGCAACCAGGAGGCAAGATATTCGACCACTATTCTTTCCGTATAAAAATGACCGGCATCGATCACCGCCATTCCGGCAATTTCCGCATCCCGGGCTTCATGATATTTGACGTCTCCCGTCACCAGCAGATCCGCGCCGCGCCGCAAGGCCTCCTTGAACAGCGACATGCCCGATCCGCCACAGACGGCCACCCTTCGCACAGTGCCCGAGCGAGCGCCCGCCACCCGCACCAGCGGCGCCGCAAGCGCCTGCTTGACCCGCGTCACCATCTGCTCAAACGGTATCTCTTCCGAAAGTTCTCCAAGCCATCCCAGTCCGATATCGTTGCGCGCATTCTCCAGCGGCAGCAGATCATAGGCCACTTCCTCGTAGGGATGCACCTTCAGGAGACGCTGCACCACCCGGGAAGAAGCTTCTCTGGTCACCACCAGCTCCAGCCGGATCTCCTCTACCGTTTCCAGTTTCCCCGTCTCTCCAATAAAGGGATTCGAACCCTGTCCCGGCCGGAAAGTGCCCTGTCCCGGCACACGAAACGAGCAACAGTCATAGCGCCCCGCAACCCCAGCGCCCGCGCCAAACAACGCCTCGGCCACCTGTTCCGCATGGCTTAACGGCACGTACACCACCAGTTTCAAAAGCTGGCCGCGCGGTTGTTCCAGGGGGCCACCGCCCACAAGACCCAGCCGCTGCGCCAGCCAGGCGTTCAAGCCTTCCGCCGCGCGATCCAGATTGGTGTGAGCTGCAAGGATCGATATGCCGGCCTTTAAAGCGGTTTCAACAATTCTGCCCGTTTCACTGGACGTCAGCACCTGTTTCAATGGCCGAAAGATCAAAGGATGATGGGTGACCAACAGCTGACAACCAGCCTCACAAGCCGCCTGCAAGGCCTCGAAGGTGGGGTCGAGGGCCACCATGACCCGCTCCACTGCCTGAACGGGATTGCCAACCTGCAAACCTACATTGTCCCAGTCCTCAGCAAGCTGCGGCGGGCAAAGCCGGTTGAGCATCCCCAGAATATCCTGAACCAAAATCGATTTTTTCACCGGAACCATCGTATGTGAAAAGAGTTTGGGAAAAAGGCATAAAAAAAGAGTGGGACCACTCTTTGGTAGATCACACTCTTCTTTTCTTTTTTGTTGCCAGTTTTCCCTTGGAGCGGGGATTTTCTCCCCGCGTATTCTGCCGTAAAAAGAGCATCTCCCGAATATGATGACCAACAAGCTTCATTGGTTCTTTCCGTCTGCCAAAAAATGGTGGGCCCACCAGGACTCGAACCTGGGACCAGCCGGTTATGAGCCGGCAGCTCTAACCAACTGAGCTATGGGCCCTAAGAACAAAGAGCAATAAATGCTATTCCCCAATAAAAAGCATGTCAAGTTCTATCCACCGAAAGAAATGGGCAAAACCTTCGCCTATTCAACAAAACTCTTCAACCGGCGGGCGCGGCTGGGATGACGCAGCTTGCGCAAGGCTTTGGCCTCTATCTGGCGAATTCGTTCACGCGTCACCAGAAAATCCTGGCCCACTTCTTCCAGGGTGTGATCGGATTTCTCGCCGATGCCAAAACGCATTCGCAGAACCTTCTCCTCACGGGGCGTCAGCGTACCCAGCACCTGCGAGGTCTGATCCATCAGATTGCTCCGGATAACCGCCTCCAACGGAGAAACGGCACGTTTGTCCTCAATGAAATCCCCAAGCGAAGAATCTTCCTCCTCGCCAATGGGAGTCTCCAGACTGATGGGTTCCTTGGCGATTTTCAGCACCCGCCGCACCTTTTCCAGGGGCAACTCCATCCGTTCGGCAATTTCCTCCGGTGTCGGCTCCCGGCCAATCTCCTGAACCAGCTGGCGGCTGGTACGCACCAGTTTGTTGATGGTCTCGATCATGTTGACCGGTATCCGGATGGTCCGGGCCTGATCGGCTATGGCGCGAGTGATGGCCTGCCGAATCCACCACGTGGCATAGGTGGAAAATTTGTAGCCGCGCTGGTACTCGAACTTGTCCACCGCTTTCATCAGGCCGATGTTGCCCTCCTGAATCAGATCCAGAAACTGCAAGCCCCTATTGGTGTACTTTTTGGCGATGGAAACCACCAGACGCAGATTCGCCTCTACAAGCTCCGACTTGGCCTTCTTGGCGTTATATTCGCCCTGCGCCACGCCTTTCAGCGCTTCCTGGAGCTCATCGGGGGCAAAACCGGATTTCTCCCGCACATCCAAAAAGCAGGCATCAATGGATTTCAGCCGCCGCAACGCGTTCCGGAAAGCATCCTGCGAAATGTGCAGCTCCCCCGCACATTCCTTGACCGTCCTGGTGCCGGCGGCAATAGCATCCCGGCACTCCCGCACCCGATCGCAGGAAACGCCCAGTTTCTTTTCGCAGGCAGCCATCTCTTCCTTGCCCTGTTCAACAGCCTGCGACAATTCCTTCAACTGGCCGATGATCTTCTCCACCTGCTGATCCCGCAATCTAATCTGACGGATCAGCTGCAAAATTTCACTCTTGATGCGTGAAATCGTTTGTTCGAGCTGCTCATCTGTCGCCGCCGATGTTTTGACGCGTTCTTTTTCCTGCGTCAATTCGGCATCCAGAACAGCAATCTTCTCCATGATTCCGAGGACCCGCTCACGTTCCCGGGTTTCTTCCTCGTCGCCCTGTTCCTCGTCATAGGACTTGGTGACATCGGTGACGGTGATTTTGCCGTTCTTCAACTGCTGCATCAGTGTCAGGGCCCATTTGACCGCTATGGGGGTATTGAGCACCACATTCGTGACCATCATGTCACCCTCTTCGATGCGTTTGGCAATTTCCACCTCGCCCTCGCGGGTCAAAAGTGCCACCTGGCCCATTTCCCGCAGATACATCCGCACCGGATCACTGGTGCGCCCCAAGATGCCGGTTTCGTACCCGGTACTCTCGTCCTCGCTCTCCTCCTCGGTTTCCTCTTCCTCTGTCGCCACATCCTCCATCTCGTCAAAGGACTTCGACAACGAGACATTGTGTTCGGACTCCACCACTTCGATATCCATTTCGCCGAACATGTTCATGATATCGTCCAACTGCTCCGGTGAAACCGTATCGGCAAGGATGTCGTTCACCTCGTCATAGGTGACAAAGCCCTTTTCCTTGCCCAGATCGATCAACTGCTGGAATTCTTCCATCCCGTTTTTTTTGTTCATGCATTTTCCCCCATGCGAGGTACCCACAGGTTCAAAGAAACATTTGTTTCAAGACCGCTTTTTCTGTCACTCCTCGTAGAAAACACTCCGCTTTCACATGATTTTTTTCTCCGCGATCGCAGCGCTTCGCGTCTTCAGCTGCCGATCAATTTTGAGCTTTTCCTGGCTCAAGGCCGCCACTGCGGCAATATCGCCGTTCTTTTCGGCTTCCACGATCTCCCGGGTCAGTTCCCGGCTCCGTTTTTTCAAACGTTGTGTTTCCGTTGCCTGACAGCAGTCCTGAAAGATTCTCTCCCGATCTTCGGCCAGCGACGCCACATCTCCCTGCAACGCTTCCCGGACAATCCGCCGCTGGTTTTCACTCAGTTCCGCCCCCTCCAACAGATCGGCCAGGGCCTTGTCGTCCGCGCCGCAGGCCAGTATCTGTTCGGCCGTCATCAAATAGTCCGGATCCGCAAAGTAACGTTCCGCGCCTTCGGCTTCCAGCCGCTGCCGGAGATTCCCGTCCAGCACCAGCAGCCGCAACAGCCACTGCTGGTTTTTCAGGGGAATGTCTTCCCGGGTTTGCCGCGGCGTCATTACCGTCATTCGAGGCGACAAAGACATTTCACGGCCAGCCGTCGCCAATGCCTGCACGCTGACACCCACCCGCTCCGCCAGTTCCCGTAAATACAGTTCCCGCTTTACCGGGCTTGCCAAAAGCGAAATTTTTGCCGCCACACTTTCCGCCGCGCGCGCCCGGCTTTCACGCTCCAGGCCGGCTTCGCGCAGCGTTTTTTCCATAAAAACTTCAAGAACCGGCCGCGCCTGGGCAAAACGCTCCGCAAAAGCCTGCGCTCCATGTTCCTGAATGAAGGAATCCGGATCGGCGCCGTCTTCCAGCGTAATCACCGTGGTTGCAACATCGGTTCCCAGCAGGATTTCCATGGCGCGCAGCGTCGCTTTCCAACCGGCACTGTCGCCGTCAAACAACAATGCAACTTTTTTGCCATGACGCTGAAGCAAAACTGCATGCTCGGTTGTCAGTGCGGTGCCGCATGTCGCCACCACATTTTCAAAGCCGGCTCCCGCCACCGCCAGCAAATCGAAATACCCCTCGACGATGATAACCTCGCCCGCCCGGCTCATGGCAGAACGCGCCTGTCCCAGGCCGTACAGCGTCCTTCCCTTGTGATAAACCGGCGATTCCGGCGAGTTGAGATACTTGGGGGTCTCATCCGCCAGGGCGCGCCCACCGAAGGCCACCACGGCACCGGAACTGTCCACCACCGGAAACATCAGACGGTTGCGGAAAAAATCGCGATCCCGCCCATCATTCTTGCCCGGCCGCAGCAGCCCCAACTGCCGGCCGATTTCAGGATCGTAGCCCTTGCCTTGCAGATATGCGGCCAACGCATCCCAACGATCCGGAGCAAATCCCAGGCGAAAATGCCGGGCAGTCTCCATTCCATAACCACGCCGTTGCAAATATTCAAGGCCGCGTTTTCCTTCCGGGCTCTGCAACAGGATATTTTGGTAAAATTCCGCAGCAAGCTCATTGACGCGCAGCAGCAATTCACGGCGCCGGGCTCGTTCCTGCGCGCGGCTGTCAAAAGGTTTGTCCTCCACCTCAATGCCGTAACGCGCTCCGACAGCCTTGACAGCCTGCCCAAAGCTCAAGCCTTCAAGCCGCATGAGAAAGGAAAAAACGTTGCCGCCTACCCCGCAACCGAAACAGTGAAATATCTGACGGGCGGGACTGACATTGAACGAAGGAGTTTTTTCCGCGTGAAAGGGACACAGTCCCTGATAGTTGGCACCAGCGCGTTTCAAACTCACATAGGAGGAAATAACCTCCACAATGTCCGCGCGCTCGCGCACCTCGTTGATTTTTTCCTCGCCGATCATGAGGCGCCCCGTCCCCTTTCCCGGCTTTCAGCCTACAAAACGCGCGATGGTAACACCCGTGCCGCCGTGTGCCGCATCCGCGCAGAAAAAGCTCTTGACCCCCTGCTCCCGCGCCAGCTGTTCATGCACCGCGTGCCGCAGAATCCCCTCGCCGCTTCCATGAACAATCGCCACCTCGTCGATGCCATGCAGGCGGGCATCATCCAGAAAACGCCGCAGGGCGGGGATCGCATCGTCCAGACGCTGTCCCACCAGTTTCAGCTCCGGGAAGAAACGCCTTTCACCCGAGTCGTGCATACCGCTCCATTCAACCGCGCCGCGCTTCCTTCTGCCCGCGCCCTCACAACGTTCCAGCCGTGCAAGCGGCAAAAGCACCCGTTTCCCGTTCAACAGCAGTTCCGCCGTTTCTCCCCGGACCGAAAGCAGGGTGCCCTTCTGCCGCTCGCTGCCGCGCAGCCGCAGTGCCATCCCCGGACGAAATGGAAGGTCGGTATTCGCGCCCTCCGTTTCCGGAGCTTTTTCCAGCTCGGCGAACGAGCGTTTCAAGGCGTTCATTTCGCCGCGTATCTGCGCCTGCCGGCGGGTATCCGGCTTTTTCCCCGCCGCTTCATCCAGCAACTGGCGCAACCTCTGCTCCACGGCGGCGATACGGCGGCGGCCCTGTTCCAAAAGCCGCGCGGTCAGAGAGGCCTCCCGCACTTCCAGCTCTTCACGCAGCGTCTGCACCCGACGAAGATGCTTGGCAGCTTCCTGACGATCGTGACGTGCAGCCTCCAGTTCCCGCTCCATTTCCAGCTGGCGATGATTGAGTGCGGCCAGCAGATCGCTTCCGGCCCGTTCTTCCCGTCCCAGATAGCCTGAAGCGTGTTCCAGAAGCTCTTCGGGCAAGCCCATCAGACGGGCGATGGCAAAGGCGTTGCTGGAACCCGGAGCGCCATAACGCAGCTGGTAGGTCGGCCGCAGGGTGACATCGTCGAAGATCACCGCGGCACTTTCGATACCTTCGTGCAGAAAAGCATAGCTCTTTAAAAGATTCAGATGGGTGGACAGAATAATTCGAGCGCCCCGGGAGCGCAGCGTATCCAGGCAGGCCATCACCAGCGCGCCCCCCTCCGCCGGATCGGTCCCCGTACCCGCCTCGTCCAGCAGCACCAGAGATTCCGGGCCTGCCTGTTCCAGGATAGTTCGCATCCGCGCCAGATGGCCGGAAAAGGTGGAAAGATTGGCCTCCAGACTCTGTTCGTCACCGATATCGGCAAAAATTTCCGGGAACAGAAAAAGGCGGCTGTCCGGATGACAGGGAATGTACAGGCCACACCGTGCCATCAGCACCAAAAGCCCCGCGGTCTTGACCGACACTGATTTGCCGCCGGTGTTGGGCCCACTCACGATCAGCGTGTCGTGCCGCTCATCCAGCAAAATATCCATTGGCACCGGCGCTTCCGCCCGCGGGCTTCCATCCGGCGTAAAGATCAGCAGTGGATGACGAGCCTGCCGCAATTCAAGCACAGACGTGTCCGCCAAAGCGGGCGCCACCGCCTGACAGGCAAGGGCAAAGCGCGCGCAGGCGCCTGCGAGATCAAGATCCGCAAGGATCTCCTGATTCGCCGTCAGCGGGGCCAACTGCTGACGGGTCAATTCTGTGAGCTCTCTCAGGATGCGTTCCATCTCGCGCTGTTCGCGGCGCAGCGCAGACTGCAGCTGATTGTTGTCATTCAAAATGAAGGCCGGCTC
>JAFZPK010000002.1 GCA_017552515.1 Deltaproteobacteria bacterium
ATGGCGCTGAACATTGACGCCACCGGCGTACAGTTCAAGATTCTGAACACCAGAAAGGGCCCGGCGGTGCGCTCGTCGCGGGCGCAGGCCGATCGCCGCGCCTATCACCTGCGCATGAAACAGGTGCTGGAGGCGCAGCCGCGGCTCAATTTGAAGCAGGGGCATGCCGTCCGGCTTAAAGTGGAAAACGATACGGTCTGCGGCGTCGAAATCGAAGAGGGAGTCCTCTTCGAGGGACGCCGCGTCATCCTGACCACCGGCACCTTCATGCGCGGCCTGATCCATGTGGGGCTGAAGCACTTTGCCGGCGGACGGGCGGGGGAACCCGCCTCCATCGGACTCTCCGCCCAGCTGGCCGCGCTGGGGCTCAAGGTCGGACGTCTCAAAACCGGCACGCCGCCGCGCCTGGCGCGTTCCAGCATAAATTTTTCCCACCTGGAGACGCAGCTTGGCGACGAGCCGCCGCGCCCCTTTTCCTTTCTCCACAAGAGTCTGGAACTCGAACAGATGCCCTGCTTCATCACCCACCCCAACGAGGCCACCCACGACATCATCCGTGCCAATCTGGATCGCTCGCCACTCTACTGCGGCGTTATCGAAGGCACCGGCCCGCGTTACTGCCCCTCCATCGAAGACAAGGTCATGCGCTTCCCCGAAAAACCGCGCCATCAGATCTTTCTGGAGCCGGAGGGCCGTTCGAGCGAGGAGATCTATCCCAACGGGATCTCCACATCGTTGCCCGCCGATGTCCAGCTGGCGCTGGTCCGCACGATTCCCGGCCTGGAGCATGCCGAAATCGCGCGACTGGGCTACGCCATCGAATATGACTACGTCGATCCCATCGAACTGAAACCGACGCTGGAAACCAAGGCCATATCCGGCCTCTATCACGCGGGCCAGATCAACGGCACCTCCGGTTACGAGGAAGCGGCGGGGCAGGGACTCGTCGCGGGCATCAACGCGGCGCTGGCCGTGCAGGACAAAGCGCCCTTCACCGTGACGAGAGATCAGGCCTATATCGGTGTGATGATCGACGATCTCGTCAACCTTGGCACCGACGAGCCCTACCGGATGTTCACCTCGCGCGCGGAATACCGGCTTCATCTGCGGGAAGACAACGCCGATCAGCGGCTCACCGAACGGGCCCGGCATCTGGGCCTGGCCAACGATCGGCGCTGGGAGCTGTTCGAGCAAAAGATGGAGCAGCTGGAGCGGGGGAAAACGCTGCTGGAGGCAGCGCGCTACCAGCCGGACATGGCGGATGCGCCGCAGACGCCCCTGCCGCACGCCACGACGGGCTGCCGCCTGCAGGAGCTGCTGCGCCATCCCGAGCTGGGCATCGGCGATCTGCTCCCCTGGTGTCCTCCCCTGCGTGAACTGGAGCCGGACGTGCTGAGCCAGCTGGAGGTCCACGTCAAGTACGCGGGATACATTCAGCGCCAGTACGATCAAATCGAGCGGTTCCAAAAATCGGAAAATATCGTGATTCCGGAAGACATGGACTTCAGCGGCGTTTCCGGCCTGACCCGGGAGGTGCGGGAGAAACTGCAGCGCGTCCGCCCGCAGACGCTGGGGCAGGCTTCCCGAATCCGCGGAATGACGCCGGCCGCGCTGGCCATTCTCTCCATCCTGCTGAAAAGGAAAGCGTCATGACACCTTCCGAGGAGAACACCTTAAACGAACAGCTGGGCCAGCTTGGCATTGCGGCCCGCCCGGAACAGTTGCACGCCTGCCTTGCGCTGCTCGACCACCTGGAACACTGGACCAGCGCGTTCAACCTGACCGCGATACACGATCGCCGGGAGGCCGTGGAAAAACATATCGTCGATTCCCTGACCGTCCTGCCCTGGCTGGACGGCGTGCAAAGCCTGCTGGATGCGGGATCCGGCGCGGGTTTTCCCGCCCTGCCGCTTGCCATCTTCCGGCCCGGGTTACGGATATTGTCGGTTGATGCTTCGCAGCGCAAGGTATATTTTCAGAAGGAAATGCGCAGGACTCTCGGCCTGAAACATGTGGAGCCCATCGCGGCCCGGCTGGAGGATCTGAACGTACGCCATCCCGAACTTCTGCCAGTGGACGCGGTGGTTGCCCGCGCCCTGGGAAGCACGGCCATGGTTGCCGGCGCCACCGCCCGGCTGTTGCGCACGGGCGGCCGTCTGCTGATAATGAAAAGCGCACAGGACAACGATACGCCGCCGCAGGCGGCAAACGGCGCACTGGCACTGGAAACCGTAGCCCACATCTCATTGCCGTTTTCCCATATCGAACGTCGTATCGCCATATACAAAAACGTAAAGGGGAACGCATGAACAACCAGCGAATGCTGATTATTACCGATGATGGCGGGCTTGCGGAGCTGATGGCGCAAAAACTGGCCATGCACGAGATGGGCAGCGCTCTTTCTTCCATGCAGGAAGCACCGCAGCGTTTGGCGGAAGAAAACCATCTGGCCATGCTTGTGGATGCGCGCGATGCCGCCTGCGGGCATCTTTCCCGTCTGCGCTCGCTCTGCGCCGGATTGCCTTTGGTTGCGCTCCTTTCGGCGGCAGATGGGGTGCAAGACGCCTTTGCGCAGGGAGCGGACGACTGCCTGCGCCTGCCCCCGGCCAACGAAGCAGTCAAAACCATGCTCTGTCGGGTTCAACGCCTGCGCGCGCTGTATGCGAATTCGTCCCCGGCGCGCATTCCCGCGCCGACCCAGGAAATCGCGCTGGAGCAGATGGTGAATGAAAAACTGCGCGATACCTTCGCCATCATGAACCTTGCCACCATCACCAGCCTGCACGACATCGTCATGAGGCAGATCGAGCGTCCGCTCATCCAAATCGTGCTGGAAAAAACCCGCGGCAACCAGATCCGCGCCGCCGAAATCCTGGGGATCAACCGCAATACGCTGCGCAAAAAGATGCAGATTCTGGAAATCAGCGTGAAAAAATAATTCAAAATATTCATTTTGTTCTTTGTTATTTATTGCTTGTGTTGATGAGGAGGAAAATTCGATGCATGGCAAGCAGTTGTGGGCAACCGTTTTGGGGGGAATTCTTCTGGGCGCTGTTTTGCTTCTGCTGTTCAGAAACAGCGCGGCAATCCAGCGCCAGATGGCACAATGGGGCAATGCCAAGGCTCAGTACAACCTCGGCATGAAATATATGCAGGGCCGCGGCGTGCCAAAGGATGACCAGCAGGCGGCAGCCTGGTACCAAAAGGCGGCCGAACAGGGACTGGCCTACGCCCAGACCGCTCTGGGCACGATGTACGAACAGGGAATCGGCGTGACGCAGGATGATCAGCAGGCGGCGGCCTGGTACCAAAAGGCGGCCGAACAAAATGAAAAAAACGCCCAGTTTGGCCTGGCCGTGTTGCATGAACTGGGCCGCGGTGTACCGAAGGACATCCAGAAGGCGGCCGAATGGTACCAAAAATCGGCCGAACAGGGGCTGGCCCGGGCTCAAAACCGCCTGGGCGAGATGTACGAGATGGGGCTCGGTCTGCCGAAAGACTTCCAGCAGGCGGTGGCATGGTATCAAAAGGCGGCCGAACAGGGATTGGCCCAGGCTCAGAACAATCTGGGCACGATGTTCTTCGAAGGTCGTGGCGTGCAGCAAGATGGCCAAAAGGCACTCGAATGGTACCGGAAAGCGGCCCAGCAGGGTGTCATGCAGGCCCAGCACAATCTGGGCACGATGTTCTTCGAAGGCCGTGGCGTAGCCCAGGACGACAAGCAGGCGGCAGCCCAGTGGCTCAAGGCGGCCGAGCAGGGACATGCCGAAGCCCAGTACAATATGGGTGTGATGTATGCGAACGGCCGCGGCGTGCCCCAGGACGACAAGCTGGCAGTGTACTGGTATCAGCAGGCGGCGG
>JAFZPK010000143.1 GCA_017552515.1 Deltaproteobacteria bacterium
CATGACCAAAGCGACCTGCCGGTTGACAAGTCGCTGATCTTCGGCACGCTCGACAACGGCCTGCGTTACGTGCTCAAACACAACGGCGAACCCAAAAACCGCGTGGCACTCTACCTGAACGTCCAGGCCGGCTCCCTGCACGAAAGCGCGGAGCAACGCGGCCTCGCCCACTACCTTGAACACATGCTCTTCAACGGCAGCACCCACTACCCGCCGGGCACGCTGGTGCAGTACTTCCAGTCCATTGGCATGGGATTTGGAGCCGACACCAACGCCCACACCAGCTACGATGAAACGGTCTACAAACTGGTGCTGCCCGCAGCCGACGAAAAGACGCTGAACGACGGGCTGGTGGTGCTGACCGATTACGCCCGGGGCGCGCTGCTGTCCGAAGAGGAAGTGGAACGCGAACGAGGCGTCATCTTTGCCGAAAAACGCAGCCGCAATTCGGCCCGTTCCCGGGTTGGCAAAGCACAGATTGCCTTCGACTTCGCCGGAACCCTGCTCGCAGGACGCGATCCCATCGGCACGGACGAAACGCTCTCCAAGGCCAACTCGCGTCGTCTGCGGGCCTTCTACGACGCCTGGTACCGCCCCGAAAATCTGGTCGTGGTCATGGTGGGCGACATGGATGTCCAGCTTGCGGAAAAACTTGTGCGGCAGCACTTTGCGCCGCTTAAGGCGGAAGAATCCGTCAGTCCGGTCTGCCCGGATCAGGGTGCGCCGCTGAGCGACGCACTGAGGGTACTTCATGTGGCGGAACCGGAGCTGGGCTACACCGAACTTGGTCTGGCCACGGTGCATATGGAGACTCCCGGCCCGGACATGCTGTCCAGGAAAACCACCGAGCTCCATCGGTTTCTGGCCATGAGCCTGCTCAACAACCGGCTGGAGCAGCTGGAACGCGAACCCGGCAGTCCCCTCAGCGAAAGCGGGGTCTATTCGGGCGAAATTGTCCGGCAGTTCCGCTACACGCTACTGGGCTCCCGCACCGAAGCCGAAAACTGGGAAAAGGGCTTACGCCTCTTGCACATGACGCTGGAGCAGGCCCTGCGTCACGGCTTCACCGAGGCCGAACTGGAGCGGGGCAAAAAGGAACTCCTGGCCGCTCTGGAAAAGGCGGCCCAAACCGAAGGGGCCCGGGACAGCCGTGAGCTGGCCATGACGATCATCCGCAACCTCAACGAGGGCAAGGTTACCATGTCGCCTTCCAGCGAGAAGGCGCTCTACACGCCCATTCTGGCCGCCACCACGCTTGAGACGGTCAATCGCGCCCTGCGCGACCTCTGGCCGGTTTTGCCGCGTTCGGTGATGGTCGCCGGAACCGCCCTGTCCGATATCCCCCATGAGGAAGCCGATGCGCGCATCCTGCACGCCTACGCCTCAACGCTGGCCACGGAACCGCCTCCCTGGAAAGCGCGCGAAACCGTCGCCTTCCCCTACCTGACACCCGAAAAGCACGAGCCCTGCGCGGTTGAACGCCGGGAAAACGCCGCGGCCGGCGTCCAGATCCTGGACTTTGCCGGGAACAGCCTGACGGCCCACCTCAAGAAGACGGACTTCCAGCCCAACCAGATACTTATGAGCGTCCATTTCGGCGCGGGACTCATGGAAGAACCCCTGCCCGGAGCCGCGCTTCTCGCCCAGGGAGTGGTGCGCCAAAGCGGCACGGGCACCATGGATCGCGACCAGCTCCAGTCTGCGCTGGCCGGAAGCAATGCAAGAATCACCTTTACCGTCGGCCCCGAAAGCTTCTCCTTTACCGGCAAGGCGCTCTCCTCCGAACTGGAACTGCTGATGCAGCTGCTCTACACCTGCCTGCATGATCCGGGTTTCAGGCCCGAAGCCTTTGAACAGGTCAAAGATCAGCTGCGCCAACGCTACCTTCAGATGAGCAGTTCGGTGGAAGGCATGCAGCAGCTGGAAGGTGAACGCTTCTTAAGCGGCGGCAGCCTTTTTTACTCCACGCCATCCTGGCAGGAAGTGGACGCCGTGACACTGAATCAGATAGAGGCCTGGCTGAGACCGGTTCTCCGGGATGCGCCGCTGGAGATCAACCTGGTGGGTGATATCGACCTGGAGGAGACCCAGCGCCTGCTGGAGCGCTACTTCGGCGGAGAACAGCGCAAGAGCATCGCCTCTCCTTCCCCGAAACCGGTCAGCTTTCCCCGGGGAGAGACCCTGCGTCTCTCCGCTCCCGATTCTTCCGGTAAAGCCATGCTCACGCTGGCCTGGAAGACCGACGATTTCTGGGATATCAACCGGACACGGAGACTGAACATGCTGGCCCATGTACTGGATGACCGGGTACGGATAAAGATCCGCGAAGATCTGGGAGCGGCCTATTCGCCACAGGTGTACAGCCGGCCCAGCCGCATTGATCCGGATTTCGGCCTCCTGGAAACCTATCTGGTGGTGGCGCCGGATCAGGCGGATTTTCTGGCCGGAGCGGTGCAGGACGTGGCAAAACAGCTGGTGAACGAAGGGATCAACGCCGAAGAGTTCAAACGGGCCCAGGAGCCAACCCTTACCGCCATCCGTGAACAACTGCGCAGCAACGTCTACTGGCTGAACATGGTGCTTTCCCTGTCCAGCCGGCACAAAGAGCAGCTCTCATGGCCGGAAAGCATTCTGAAGGACTTCACCGCAATGCGTCCCGAAGAAATCCATGAACTGGCCCGGCACTATCTGACTCCGGACGGCGCGGCAACCGTACTGGTGCTGCCCAAGCGCCCATGACCCTTGCCGGCGGACTGTGCGCCTACATTGCGGGGATCGTTGCAGCGGCCGGGATGCCTTTTTCCTGGCCGCTGGCGGCGGCCCCCGCGTTTGCCCTGCCATTTTTCCTCATTCGCGCCACCCGCCGTTTTACCTTTCCCCTGTTGTGCTTTACCCTGGGACTCGCGCTCTACCATCTGGAGATGCGCGAGCCCTCCGATCCCGCCCACGTGGCTCAGCGCACCGGTCCAATACGCATACTCCGGGGAACGGTGACGCGTGTCTTTCCCTCCTCCGATCGTTTTTTCTTCGATATGAAGGCCGAAGCGGAGATGGGAGAGCAGGGACAATGCTGCCCCGTTTACGGCCGGGTACGAGTGTACCTTGATACCCAACGGCAGAATGTGGTTTCCAATCCCCCCCGCATTTCGCTTGCCCCCGGGGATCGGGTGCAGCTGCGCGCCCGGCTGCGCCGGCCCGAACTGTTCGGCACACCGGGCGAATTCCATCGCGTGAGGCATCTGGCGCTCCAGAACATCCGGGCGCTCGCCTATCTCGCCGATCCCCAGGCTCTGGTCAGAATTTCCGCCGTCCCATCCACCGCGCCCAAGCTCTCCTTCAACATGCGCGTGGAGCGTCTGCGCCATTCCATC
>JAFZPK010000144.1 GCA_017552515.1 Deltaproteobacteria bacterium
CATCTTGATTCGTTTTTTTATTGTCCTGACTTCAATGCATCCTTCCATTGACTCTCTTTGGATCGGTAGCGTTTTCTACTCCTCCGAAATTTTGAGTACCGCAAGGAAAGCTTCCTGCGGGATCTCCACCTTGCCGATCTGCTTCATGCGCTTCTTCCCTTCCTTCTGCTTTTCCAGCAGCTTGCGCTTACGGGAAATATCACCGCCATAACACTTGGCCGTCACATCCTTGCGCACCGCCTTGACGTTCACCCGCGCCACGATCTTGCCGCCGATCGCCGCCTGAATGGCCACCTCATACTGCTGACGGGGAATGAACTCCTTCATTTTCACGATCAGATCCCGGCCGCGCCGTTCCGCCGTATCACGATGCACCACCAGCGACAGCGCGTCCACCGGATCGCCGTTGATGAGGATGTTGAGACGCACCAGGCGCCCGGGACGGTATTCCAGAAATTCGTAGTCCAGCGAAGCGTAGCCCCGTGAAACCGATTTCAGACGATCGTAGAAGTCGAGCACGATTTCGTTGAGCGGCAACTCGTAAACGACGATTACCCGATCGGCGGTCAGATAGCGGATCTCCCTCTGCACGCCGCGTTTTTCCTCGCACAGTGCCAGCACCGCGCCGACAAATTCGTGCGGCAGATGAATGGAAGCCAGAATGAAGGGTTCATCCACACCCGTCAGCACCGACTCGTCGGGCATCTTGACGGCGCTGTCCACCCGCACAACCTTGCCGTCGGAAGTGTGTGCAAAGTAGACGACGGTCGGAGCAGTGGTGATGAGGTTGACGTTGAACTCGCGCTCCAGCCGCTCCTGAATGATCTCCATGTGTAGAAGGCCCAGGAAACCGCAACGAAAACCGAAGCCCAGTGCCACCGAGGTTTCCGGTTCAAAGGAAAAGGAGGAGTCGTTGAGCTGCAACTTCTCCATGGCGTCGCGCAATGCGTCGTAGCCAGCCGGATCGACCGGATAGAGCCCGGAAAAGACCATCGGCTTGACCTCCATGAAGCCCGGCAGGGGCTGGGCGGTCGGCCGCTGAACATGGGTGATGGTCTCCCCGACCCGGGCATCCTGCACCCCCTTGATACCGGAGATGAGAAAACCCACCTCGCCCGCCGACAGCGATTCGACTTCCACCGGATGCGGATCGAACACGCCGACCTTGAGCACCTCGCAGCTGCGGTTGCCGGACATGAGCAAAATCTTGTCGCCTTTTGCTATGGAACCGTCCATGACGCGGATCATGGTGACAACACCCTGGTAGGAATCGTACCAGGAGTCGAAAACCAGCGCCTTGAGCGGCGCTTCCGGATCGCCGTGGGGAGGCGGAATGCGCTGCACCAGCGCTTCCAAAATATCACCGATGCCTATTCCCTCCTTGGCGCTGGCCTCAATGGCATCCTGCGCGTCAATGCCGATAATCTCCTCTATCTCCTTGCGCACCAGTTCGGGATTGGCGCCCGGCAGATCGATCTTGTTCAGCACCGGAAAGATCTCCAGATTCTGGTCGATAGCCAGATAGACATTGGCAAGCGTCTGCGCCTCCACGCCCTGGGAGGCGTCCACCACCAGCAGCGCACCCTCGCAGGCGTACAGCGATCGGCTCACCTCATAGGAAAAATCGACATGGCCCGGTGTGTCGATAAGATTCAATATGTACTGCTGGCCATCTTTCGCCTTGTAGGTAAGACGCACCGACTGCGCCTTGATGGTGATCCCCCGTTCGCGCTCAAGCTCCATTTTGTCCAGAAACTGGTCGGTGCGTTCGCGCTCTGTCAGGGCTCCTGTAGCTTCCATCAGGCGATCCGCCAGCGTTGATTTGCCGTGATCAATGTGGGCGATAATCGAAAAATTGCGGATAAAACGTTGATCCATGGAACTCCTTCACCGTTTTACTCATTTTGGGAATGTACAAGGGGAGAACGCTGTTTCGTCTTCCCCAAAAGGGAAAAACGGCAAATGCCGTTTTCAAACAAATATTTCTTATAACGTAAAGCCCGGTTTCATCCAACCCGAAAAGCACGGCAAATCTTTTGCTCCCCTGTCACTTCAAAAAGCCGTTTCTTCCGGCTTCCTTTTTGTAAAGATGTGCAAATCTGGATTACAGGACAGATGTAATTATATTAAAATTAAATTACTATGATCAGAAAGCAGATATCTTGTACAAAGAGCCCGTCAACCCCCATTTCAAAAGGAAAAAAACATGACACGGACAAAGAAATACAAGTACACGGCCGTTTTTTTGCTGGCGGCACTGCTGATCAGTTGCACCGCCTATCACAGCCGGGAGATTTCCTTCAAACATCCCTCGTACTATCCCAACATGCAAACTCTCGCCGGCGCGCAGATCGCGGCCCAGGCCCACGATCGGGACGCCAAAGATCTGTTTGGCTTCGATATCCGCGGCGCGGGGCTGTTTCCGGTTCAAATAATCATCGACAACACCGGCGATCAACAGTTTGAAGTGGTGCCCTCGCAGACCTTCCTCATTGATGATCAGGGGAACATGTGGAATCTGCTGCGCAGTGAAACCGCCTACAGCCGGCTGGAACAAAGCGGTACCTTTGAAAAAATCGCCTCCGGCGGCGGCAAGGGCGCCATCCTGGGTGCGGCAGGCGGCGCGCTGGTTGGAGCCGCCATCGGCATTGTGTCCAGAACCAATGTCGCTATTGCGGCGGGACAGGGCGCGGCGATCGGCGGCGCGGGCGGCGCTGTTCTCGGCGGAGCCCAGGGAGGCAGCGACCGATCGATCGGCGAGGAGATTTCGCGCGATCTTGCCGCCCGGGAACTCAAAAACAAGGTCATAGCCCCGGGTGTTCTGACCCACGGCTTTCTCTTCTTCCCCGGCGAAGCGCCTTCCGCCCGGACGCTGCGTCTGCAAATGGCGGAAGTCGAATCCGGAAAAGTGCATACGCTCTTCTTCGACCTTGCCAATCGCTAAAAAAGCGGTTTCGGCAGTAAACCGAAGTGTCACCGAAAATCGACAGCGGCGTCAGATTGAATGAATGTGAGTCAGATCCGGCGCCGCTGCTTTCTTCTGTGCCACTCTCATTTTCCGTGCAAATTTTCTCTTCTCCAACTCCCCCACCCGGCTACGTCGGGAGCCCCCTCTGAGAGGGGGTCTTTAAAGCCTCCCTCTCAGAGGGAGGTGCCGAACAACGTGAGGCGGAGGGAGTCGCCAACGCTTTGTCTCCGACTCCACCCGATCATTAGGACCATCCGGCCTGGTATCGGTTGCCCCCAATAAACGGACGGCCACATAGGCTCTTACTACCGCCAGCGCGCCATGAATTCGGCAGCGCTGCCGCCCGCATCCAGATGTTTCAGCAGGGCACTTCCGAACACCACGGCATCGGGGCGGGCATCCTCCGGCAGATCCTCCAGCTGTTCGGGACGGCTCAGGCCAAAGCCCAGCGCCAGCGGCAGATCGAAGACCGAACGGGCCCGCCGCATGGTCTCGGCAACCGTGGCAGCGAGTTCCTTGCGCTCGCCCGTAACCCCCATCACGGACACCACATAGACGTAGCCCATAGCGCCGGGGCCATACAGCGCCATCCGTTCCCTGCCGGTATTGGGCCCCACCAGCGGAATCAGGGCGAGCTCATGCCGGGCAAGCGCCGTTTTCAGCGGGGAGTCCTCCTCATGGGGCAGGTCGGGTACGATAAAACCATGGACACCGGCCTCGGCCGCATCCCGTGCCAGTTTTTCCAGCCCATACTGCAAAAAGGGATTGTAGTAGCCCATCAGCACCAGGCCTGCGGAAAACTGCCCCTTGCGCGCGGCAAGGCCCGCAAGAATCTCTTTCAGCGTGACGCCCTCCGCCAAAACCCGGCGGGAAGCCGCCTCCACCACAGGCCCATCCGCAACCGGATCGGAAAAAGGTACGCCGATTTCGATGATGTCCGCGCCATGTGCGTCCAGCTCCGCAAGCGCCTTCCAGAAGGCGTCACGGCTGGGAAAGCCGGCGGTAAGAAACGGAATCAGGGCACTGCGTCCCTGCTCTCCGGCCCTGCGTATCTTTTCTTCGAGTTTGTGCATGTTCACACCTCCTGAAGAGCAAGTGCCCGCTGAATAATGTCCATATCCTTGTCTCCCCGGCCGGACAGGTTGACCACCACCGCGCCCTCCGGCGAGAATTCCTGTGGATGATCCAGCACCCAGGCCAGCGCATGCGACGACTCCAGCGCCGGCAGGATACCCTCGCTGCGGCACAGCCGCTGGAAGGCGTTCAGGGCGCGCGCGTCGGTCACCATGTCGTACCGCACCCGGCCGCAACTCTTGAGCCAGGCGTGCTCGGGGCCGACGCCCGGATAGTCCAGCCCTGCGGAGATGGACTGCGAGGCCTCGATCTGCCCTTCCCGATCCTGCAGCAGCAGGGTGCGGTTGCCGTGGAGCACGCCGGGGCTGCCCAGGTTGAGCGAGGCCGAATTCAGGCAGCCCGGCTCACCACTGCCGGCGGCTTCCACGCCGATAATGCGGACAGATTCGTCCTTGAGGAAGGCGTGAAACATGCCGATGGCGTTTGACCCGCCGCCAACGCAGGCCACCACTGCCTGCGGCAGACGGCCGGTTTTTTCCAGCAGGGCGGCGCGGGTTTCACGCCCAATGACGCTTTGAAACTCGCGCACCAGCGTCGGAAAGGGATGCGGCCCGGCCGCCGTGCCGAAACAGTAGTGCGTGCTCTGCTGGGTCGCTATCCAGACCCTGAGGGTTTCGTTGATGGCATCCTTGAGGGTGCGGCTGCCGCTTTCCACCGGATGCACCTGCGCTCCCAGAAGCCGCATGCGGCGCACGTTGCTGGACTGGCGTTCGACATCCTCCGCGCCCATGTAGATCACACATTCCAGTCCCAGACGCGCTGCGGCCGCCGCGGTCGCAACCCCGTGCTGACCGGCTCCGGTTTCGGCAATAAGACGGGTCTTGCCCATGTATTTCGCCAGCAGGCCCTGCCCCAGCGCGTTGTTGATCTTGTGGGCACCGGTATGCAGCAGATCCTCGCGCTTGAGCCAGAGATCGAAACCCAGCTCGCGCGAAAGCGTCGGACAGAAGGTCAGCGGCGTGGGACGGCCCGCATAGTTGCGCAGCAGATCGTCCAGTTCCTCCCGGAAGGCCTTCGTGGGCATGATGGAGCGCATTGCCTCGTCCACTTCCATCAGCGGCGGCATGAGCAGCTCCGGCACAAAACAGCCCCCGAATTCTCCAAAGTAGGCGTTCTTCATGATTTTTTCTCCTGATGAGAGCCCGCGTTCAGAGCGGCTTCAATGGCCGCCCGCATCTTGAGCGAATTTTTCAGGCCTGGTCCATCCTCGATGCCGGAGTTGAAATCCACACCTTCCGGATCGCAGCTGATAATGGCCTGCCCGACATTTTCGGCCTTCAGTCCGCCCGCCAGAAAAAAGGGATGCTCCCGCTTCAATCCGTACAGATCCTGCCAGGGCAGGCGCTGCCCGCTGCCGCCGCCGGAGGAACCGGCGTCGAACAGGTAGTAGGCGCAGGAACCCGCATATTTCTGTACCTCGTTGTAGAGCAGCGCACGGTGTGCATACCTGTCCGGCCAGATGACCCGGATCACGCGCTCCGCTCCCACTTCCTTCGCGCATTCGATGCTCTGCATGCCATGCAGCTGCGCCAGATCAAGCCGGGCCTGATCCATGATCCGCAGAATTTCTTTCGCATCCTGCGTGACAAACACGCCTACCCGCAGCATCGAACCGCTTTCCAGCTCGCCTGCCGCCTCCGGACTGATGAAACGCGGGCTGTGCGGATGAAAAATAAACCCGCAAAAACCGGCGCCCAGTTTCACCGCCGCATCCACATCCCCCTGGCGGGTCAGGCCGCAAATCTTTATCAACATGACATTTCCCTTCCTTCTTCTCTGTTCTTCAATGTTATCGCCTTAAACACCCTTCCCTCCTTCAGGGGGGAAGGGGCGGGGATGGGGAGGAGAACAACATCCAACACTCCCCACCCCTACCCCCTCCCCCCGTAAACGGAGGGAGGGGTACAGCAAGCGGAAAGATGGCCGCCAATTTTTTGTTGACGACCCTGCCCTGTTTTTCACGCCTTCCTGCCCAACAGAGCCGCAAGCGCCTCGCCGGGCCGCCCTCCCCGCATGAGCGCCGTGCCCACCAGCGCCGCCCTGAAACCCGCCTCGGACGCTTCCCGCAACTGCGAGGGACGTTCGATGCCGCTGGCCGCAATCCATATCTCGTCTTCCCGGGGCGGATGGGCGCGCGCCAGATCCAGACAGGACGCGCAATCGACCTGCAGGGTCTGCAGATCCCGCGCGTTGACCTGAATGATGCGCGCGCCGCTTGCGCGGGCAATGCGCAGATCCTCCTCGTCAAACACCTCCACCACGCTGGCCAGCCCGAAAGAGGCCGCCTTTTCCCGCAGCAGGCGCAGCGTGCGTTCCTGCGGTGTCAGCCGCACGATGAGCAGCAGGGCGGAAGCGGGCGTTGCCGCCGTCGCCAGCACCTGAAGTTCATCAAAGAGAAAATCCTTGCGCAAAAGCGGCAGAGGCGCCTCCGGATAGAGGGCGGGATCCGAGGCGCGCCTCAGCATCTCAAGGTTTCCGCCAAACCAGGTCTCTTCAGTCAAAATGGAGAGGCAGCTGGCGCCGTTGCGCGCATACTGGCGCGCAGCCTCTTCCACCGGCAGCGCATCGCAGATGGTTCCGGCGGAAGGCGAGGAGCGCTTGTATTCGGCGACAACCGCCAGCGGCGCCCCGGGCACCCTGCGCAGCAAGGCGCCCGCGAAGTCCGGCCGTTGGCCGGCATACGGAGCGGGCAGTTCGCCGCGTTCGGCCCTTTCACGCAGGGCGGTTACTTCCGCCTGTTTTGCCCGGTAAAAGCGTTCAAGCCGCATGGAGCACCTTCCGCCCAACTCCGGCGCTCACCGCCTCGCGGGCGCGAGCCATGCAGAGAGTCATATCCCAGTCCTCCTCCAGCAAGAAGAGGGCAAGTCCCACGTTGAGCGCCACCATGTCGCGCATCGGACGCGGTCCGCCGCCGGCGAGCAAATCCTTCAGCACCGCCACCGCCTCCTCCTTGTCCTGCACGGCGAGCTCCTCGGGCGTACAGGGCTCAATGCCGAAATCCTTGGGATCGATAACCATATCCCGCATCCCGCCGTCATGCAGGAGAATGGCGCGCGCCGGACCTATGGGCGTCACTTCGTCATAGTCACCGGCGCCGCAGACCACCGCCGCGCGGTAGAGCGGCGACTGCAGCAGGGTTTCCGCCACCAGCCGCAGCAGTTCCGGCCGCGCCACGCCCATGAGGAGATGGCTGGGCCGCGCCGGATTGATCATCGGCCCCAGAATGTTGAAAAGCGTCCGCACGCCCAGCTCCCTGCGGATTGGGCCGATATTTTTGAAGGAGGGATGAAAATGGGGCGCAAACAGAAAGGCAAAGCCGCGTTTTTCAAGCATGCGCGCAACCGAGGCAGGATCCTTGTCCAGTGGCAGGCCCAGGCCCTCCACCGCGTCGGCGCTGCCGGATTTGGAAGAGACCGCGCGGTTGCCGTGCTTGACCACCTTGTAGCCCATCCCCGCAAGCACAAGGGCAGTGGCGGTGGAACAGTTGAAGGAGTTGCGGTTGTCGCCGCCGGTGCCCACCACGTCGATGCAGGTGCCGGAGATGCCGTCCACGCGCACCGCCCGCGCCAGCGCCGCGCGGGTGGCATGCGCCAATTCAAGCGCGCTTTCCCCCTTCATGCGCAGGGCCAGCAAAAAGCTTCCCGCCTGGGCCGGGCTCAGCTTGCCGTCCATGAGATGGGAGAAGGCGGCTGCCGCCATTTCCGCTGTCAGATCCTCGCGCCGCGCCAACCGCTCAAGGATGTCGGCAAAGTCCACAGAGGCGGTTTTGGCCTGCTTGATGGTACCGGGGAAATTGCCCAGCAGCTGCAAGCCTTCCGGCGTCAGCACCGACTCCGGATGAAACTGAACGCCCACCCAGGGACGATCGTTGAAGGCAAGCGCCATGACCTCGCCTTCCGGTCCGCGCGCGGTCACCGTAAAACGCGGATTGGCGTCGTCCTCACCGGAAATGACTACCAGGGAATGGTAGCGCCCGGCCTTCATGGGATTGGGCAGACCGGTGAACAGTCCCTGGCCGTCGTGCACAATTTCGGACTGCTTGCCGTGCATGACACAGGGCGCCACATCCACC
>JAFZPK010000145.1 GCA_017552515.1 Deltaproteobacteria bacterium
GCGCAAGCCGGTCTACTTCCCCACAACGCCTTCGCTCTTTCCGCACTGGCCGGTTTGGGATCCCTCATGGCCTTTGGCACTGCTGGCTTTCACCGCCGCGCTGCTGTTCCTTCCCAAATTCTTCAGCGCCGCGCTCATTATTGCCCGGGGCGCCGCCAGGCATTATGGAGGCAGCATCCGCCTGCTTCTCAGCATCTTTGCCGAAATGATTGTTTCCACTCTGCTGGCTCCCATCCGTATGCTGTTTCACACCAAATTCGTATTTTTTATTCTGCTGGGACGGCAATCCGGTTGGGGGAACCAACAACGCGACGATCGCGGCACTCCCTGGAAAGAGGCCTTCCGTTTCCACGGTGCAGGCACCCTGTTCGCACTTATTTGGGGCGGCGTGCTCTATCTGCTCAATCCGGCATTTTTCTTCTGGATTTCTCCCATAGTCGGTTCCCTGGTGCTGTCCATTCCCATCTCCGTGTTCACCAGCCGGGCATCCTGGGGCAACCGCCTCCGCCGTTGGGGGCTGTTCCTCACCCCGGAAGAAATTGATCCTCCGAGAGAACTGCGGGAGCTGGCCGAAAGCAACGCGCGTTTTGATCGGATTCCTTCCCCTCTCGATCTGCCGGAAGGTTCGGGTTTTATCAAGGCGGCACTCCACCCTGAGATCAATGCCCTGCACCGGACGCTGCTCGCACGCCGTCCCGGCAAGAAGAGCCTGTTCCTGCGCGAGCACCGCGACGAGCTGCTGAACAAGGCCCTGACGCTGGGGCCCGCTGCCCTGTCGGATCATGAGAAAAATGAACTGCTCTGCGATACGGAGATGATGGAGAAACTGCACAAAGTTTTATGGGAGCTGCCGGAGGAAAAACTGGCTTCGAAGTGGCAGCTGTGTATCTGAAGGCGGTTCAACGACGGGTTTCATGAAAAAAGCCTAACGCTTCAGCAACGCCTTGATGTCGCGCAGAGGCGGCGTTCCAAACAGCCGGCGATATTCGCGGGTGAACTGTGACTGGCTCTCGTAGCCGACATGGAAAGCGGCCGCTCCCGCGTCGAAATCTTCCTCCAGCATAAGCCGCCGTGCCTCGGTCAGACGGAGCATTTTCTGGTACTGCAGCGGGCTCATGGCGGTGACTTCGTGGAAGTGGTGGTACAATGTGGAAATTCCCATGCCGACTTCGGAGGCCAGTTCCTCCACCTTCAACGGCTGCCGGTAATTCCTGCGTATCCAGTCCACCGCTTTGGCGATCCGGTTGCCACGGGTGCCGGTAATTGCCATTTCCCGCAAATGTCCGCCCAGTTCACTGGTCAAAAGCCGGTATATAATCTCATACTTGACGCCCCCGTAAAGCGCCGGGATATCCGCAGGGTGCTCCAGCAAGTCGATCAGCCGCCGCAGGGCCCTCAATAGCTCCACAGTTGCTTCTCCGGCTGTTATGCCACGCATGGAAACCGGTTTTAATGGCGAAAATGCCAGATCATGGTCGAGCAGAATCTGACGAATGGTTTGCAAATCCAGTTGAAGCCTCAAAGCTACGTAGGGAGTTTCGGGAGAAACATTCGGAAAACTGATACGTACCGGCAATCCCGTGACGGAGGCCA
Source organism: Deltaproteobacteria bacterium (assembly GCA_017552515.1). Classification (GTDB taxonomy): domain Bacteria; phylum Desulfobacterota; class Desulfuromonadia; order Desulfuromonadales; family JAAYDE01; genus RGIG7977. The sequence continues at coordinate 1,594 of JAFZPK010000145.1, forward strand.
GCATATACCTTTCGCTGTCACAAAACAGTTCGTCATCTCCCCATTTTAAAGATCTGTGTCCCTGAAGGATGACAACAATACATGGCGCACTGAAGACAATGGATGCATCTACCTGCTTGCTCCGGCGATAGAACACCAGTTCTGGAATCACCGTTGCATTGAAGCCTTCTTCCCGGGCATAGGGCTCAACCCGGGAAAGCAATACCTGCAATATTTTGTCGCGTTCTGTGGATTCCATTGCGTAAACATCCTGATTTACCAAAGGAAAATACTGGGAAAAATTGTGGATAAAACTTTCTGCTTATACAATCCTTTTGTCCGCAATCGACATAATCAGGCAAAAAAACGGCAAAATTAGGCTTATTACTATTAAATATTCCGAAAGCATCCTTCTTACGGTATACAACTGTCGTCACGATCTTCTCATTCCTGGTACTTTCTCAACGAGGACAATACCATGCAAACAACCACGACACTCTACCTTGAATGCAAATCCGGCATCAGCGGCGACATGCTGGTCGGCGCCCTGCTCGATCTGGGCGCCAGCCGTGAAAAGCTGCTCACCGCGCTGGAAAGCCTGCACCTCCCCGGAGTCAGCGTCACCATCTCCGAAGTGATAAAATCCGGCCTGCGCGCCTGCGATTTCGACGTGCATCTGCCCGCTCACCACCATGATCATCATGACCACCACGAAACCGGGGCCGGAGCTCACCACCATCATCACGAGCACCGTAATCTTGCGGCCGTCAATGCCATCATCGAGAATGCCGCGATCACGGAACGGGCCAAGGCGCTCGCTCAAAAGATGTTTTTCGTGGTGGCTCAGGCGGAAGGCAAGGTACACGGAAAACCGCTGGACGAAGTGCATTTCCACGAGGTGGGCGCGCTGGATTCCATTGTGGATATTGTGGCCGCCGCCGTTTGCATCGACGATCTGGGCATAACGCAGACCTGGATATCGCCTTTGCACGAGGGCTGCGGCTTTGTGGAATGCCAGCACGGACGTCTGCCGGTGCCGGTCCCGGCAGTGGTCGAAATCGCCGCCGCCCACCATCTGCCGCTCACCATCACCGAAACGCCGCAGGAGATGGTCACTCCGACCGGTA